>NZ_JAOQKD010000009.1:0-85284 GCF_025567065.1 Megasphaera stantonii | reverse complement strand
CATGAGCTGAAAGTTCTCAAATTCGCTTTCAGCTTACCAAGTATCATAGAAGATCTATGTTTACAGAGATTTTTTCACAGGCTCTCATCGTACCAGCCAGAGAAGAAAATAGCAAGGCCGGACCGGTTGTTTTTGAAAGCTAAAAGCCCGTACGTCGAGGAAGAAAACTCTTGACGTACGGGCTTCTGCATGTCGGGTTACTGTAATTCTTCGGGCGTCGGTTCTACGCCGAACCATTTTTGATACAGCTTCGTATAGGTGCCGTCTTTTTTCATCGCTTGCAGCGCGGCGTTGATTTCTTTCAGTTCTTTTTCATTGCCTTTGTTGATTGCCATAGCGGAGCCGGCTAATTTCTTCGGTTCGCCGACGACTTTGAGATCGGAGAGGCCGCCTTTGGAAATATAGTACAAGGCTACGGCTTTATCGAGGGCCGCCGCTTCGCTGGCTCCTACCTGCAATTCCTGCAGGCATTGGTAGTTGGCGTCGAACTGCTTTAATAGGGCCCCTTGCTTTTCGGCGAAGTCCGCCGGCTTGGAGCCTGCCTGGACGGCGACGGTTTTGCCGGTAATGTCGTCCCAGCCGCGGATGTCGGTGTTGTCCTTACGGACGACGATGACGGAGCCGCCGATATAATAGGGATCTGTAAAGTCGACCTGCTTTTTGCGCTCTTCCGTTGCGGACATGGCCGAAGCGATGAGGTCGATTTGGCCGCTCTTCAGGGCCGGAATCAGGGCGTCGAAGCCCATGGTCTTGATTTCGACTTTGCGGCCGAGTTTTTCGCCGATGGCGTTGGCCAAGTCGATATCAAATCCAACGTAGGTATCGTTTTCTGTCATTTCGAAGGGCGGAAAGGAGGGTTCCGTACCGACGATCAACGGCTTGTCGGAATGCGTTGCCGTTTCGCTGCTTCCGCAGCCGGTAAGGGCTGCCGCCGTTGTCGTGACCAGCAGCGCCGCAGTAATCCACTTTTTGTTTATCAACATAGTTCATACACCCCTTTTTTAGAACGTGAAATAATTATACACTTATTTTGAAAAAATACAATAGCTACGGCTGCTGTTTTGCCATACGGCCCTTATTTTTCAACGTAATGGGATGCCACCCTTAAGAATTTGGTTTTATCGGCTCGCCGTTTCGTAATAAGATATTTCCAGAACGTAATGTATATGAAGATTTTTTGAATATTTTATCTCTGCCATAGGGCTGCATTGAAGAGTCATCCAGCAACATATAGCCTATCAATATGATAATAATTTTCTAAAAACGGCAACATAGAGGCACTATGTTGATGAAAATAATGGAATATAATGAAAATACATGGGAGCATAAGTATGTGTACGAATATGACATATATCCCGTAGGTACATTTATGTGTATTTTTACAAGAGACATGAAATTGAGAGAAAGTGTAAAAACTTTTAAATTTTAAACAGTATATACCTTAAAATAACGAATATAGGCCTTGAAACATAAGATAATAAAGCAACAGCAAGCATATTTTGAGAATGTTAAAAATGTAACAAATCTGTTGACAGTGGACAGAAAAAAAGGTATAGTGAAGATGTAAAAATCGAATTGCTCATTGCGGATAGATGTAATGAGCCTTATGCATATCTCATGTCTTTATATATTTAGGAGGAATAATTATGAGTGAAGAACGAGTTACCCTTGCGATGGTCAAGGAAGCGCAGGAACGGTTGAAAGGCGTTGCCCAGAAGACTGGCTTGTCCTATGCGACCTCTGTCAGCGAAGTTGCTGGCTGCGACGTATGGCTGAAATTGGAAAACTTACAGCGCACCGGTTCTTTCAAGCTGAGAGGCGCGTATAACAAAGTGGCTTCCTTGACGCCGGAAGAACGTGAAAAAGGCGTTATCGCCGCATCGGCAGGCAACCATGCACAGGGCGTTGCATTAGCTGCCAGCGTATACGGCTGCCAGTCGACGATCTGCATGCCTAAACATGCTCCGTTGATGAAAGTAGCTGCTACGCGCGGTTACGGCGCAAACGTCGTTCTCCACGGCGATTTCTTCGACGAAGCTGCTGCGAAAGCCGTAGAATTGACGGAAAAATACGGCTACACCTTCGTACATCCCTTCAACGATCCTCAGGTTATTGCTGGACAGGGCACGATTTCCCTGGAAATTCTCGACGAAATTCCCGATATCGACGTCATTGTAGCTCCTATCGGCGGCGGCGGATTGATTTCCGGCCTGGCTGTCGCAGCTAAAAACATCAACCCGAAAATCAAGATTATCGGCGTACAGACGGCTAACATGCCTTCCATGAAAGAATCTATTGAAAAAGGTCAGATTTTGACTGTCGACGGCAAAGCAAGCTTAGCTGACGGCATTACGGTAAAAACGCCGGGCGACTTGACCTATGAAATCTGCCAGAAATATGTCGACGACATCGTAACAGTCGACGAAACGGAAATTGCCGCAGCAATCCTCTGGCTCATCGAACGCGTTAAGACCGTTGCAGAAGGCGCCGGCGCCGTACCGGTTGCAGCTCTCATGAACGGCAAGGTTTCCGGCATCCGCAACAAGAAGGTAGCGGCTCTGGTCAGCGGCGGCAACATCGACGTCAACAGAATGTCCCGCGTCATCAACAGCGGCCTGCTCCGTTCGTGGCGCAAAGTCTTCTTCGAAACGGTCATTCCCGACCAGCCGGGCGAATTGGTTAAATTGATTTCCATCATTTCCAATTCCAACGCAAACATCCTCTCCATCACGCATGAACGCAGCCAGCACAACATCGGCATGGGCTACACGGCAGTTTCGTGCGAACTGGAAACGGCTAACGAAAAACATGTAGAAACATTGTTTGAAACGCTGAAAGACAACCACTATCACGTTACGTTGAAATAAGCCCTAAAAGGAGGACTTTATCATGGAAGACAACAGCAAATTAGAGCGTGGGTTAAAACCCCGCCACGTGGAAATGATCGCCCTGGGCGGTACGATTGGCGTCGGCCTGTTCATGGGCTCGGCCAGCACGATTCAGACTGCCGGTCCGTCCGTATTGCTCTGCTATGCATTGGCAGGTTTGGTTATGTTCTTCATCATGCGTATCATGGGCGAAATGCTCTATCTGGAACCGGTAACGGGTTCCTTCGCTACGTATGGTCATAAGTATATCTGTCCCTTTGCCGGTTACTTGACGGCGTGGTGCTACTGGTTCCTGTGGGTTACGGTAGGTCTTTCGGAAGTAACGGCCGTAGGCATTTACGTTCACTTCTGGTTCCCCGACGTTCCCCAGTGGATATCGGCCTTAGGCGGCATGCTCATCGTAACCTTGGCCAACATGGCTGCCGTTAAATACTACGGTGAATTCGAATTCTGGTTTGCTATTATCAAAGTTACGACTATCGTCGTCATGCTCGTCGTCGGCGCGATGATTATCCTGTTCGGCTTCGGCAACAACGGCGTACCCCTCGGTTTCTCCAACCTCTGGTCTCACGGCGGCTTCTTCCCCAACGGCTTCGGCGGCATGATCAGCGCAATGTGCGTCGTCGCGGCAGCCTTCCAGGGCGTCGAACTCGTCGGGATAACGGCCGGGGAAGCGCAGAACCCGAAAGAAACGCTGCGCAAAGCTACGAAAAACATCGTTTGGCGTATTCTTATCTTCTACATCGGCGCTATCTTCGTCGTCATCACCTTGTATCCTTGGGATGAACTGGGCATGCTCGGCAGCCCCTTCGTAACGACCTTCGCTAAAGTAGGCGTTACCTCCGCCGCCGGCATCATCAACTTCGTCGTACTGACGGCTGCACTGTCCGGCTGCAACAGCGGTATTTACAGCTCCGGCCGTATGTTGTACACCTTGGCTGAAAACGGCCAGGCTCCGAAATTCTTCGGCAAATTGTCCTCTCACGGCGTACCGCAGCACGGCATCATGGTCACCTTGGCCTGCCTGCTCTTCGGCGTTGTTTTGAACTACCTCATTCCGGATTCCAAGCTGTTCCTGTACATCTACAGCGCCAGCGTATTCCCCGGCATGGTTGCCTGGTTCGTACTGGCTTACTCGCAGAAGAACTTCCGCAAACGCTGGGGTGAAAAAGCGATGGCTGAACACCCGTTCAAATCGCCGCTCTTCCCGTACGCTAACTATTTCTGCCTTATCTTCCTCGTTCTCGTTACCATCGGCATGTGGGTCAACCCCGATACGCGTATGTCCCTCATCGCCGGCTGGACCTTCATGATCATCGTTACGGCCGGATATTTCCTGGCTGGATATCGTAAGAACGAATATAATGAAGACGGCACCTTAAAAGCAAAACACTAATTCATACTAAAAGGAAGCATGCGTCTGCGTGCTTCCTTCTGTATGATACTTGCTTTAATTGGATTTAAATTATGACAGATATATTTATTTTACTGTCTAGTCAAAACGGACAAAGTAAGATATAATATAGAATACTCACAGTAATAAATCAAAAGGAGATGTTGTATCATCATGGCAGTAGAAGTTATTAGCACGACAAACGCTCCGGGCGCAGTAGGCCCGTACTCCCAGGCTATCAAAGCCGGCGATTTCCTCTTTGCATCCGGTCAGGTTCCCCTCGTTCCGGAAACGGGCAAAATCGTAGCAGGCGGCGTTACGGCTCAGGCTGAACAGAGCATGAAAAACGTCGGCGCTATTTTGGAAGCCGCTGGCCTTTCCTATGACGATGTCGTTAAAACGACGGTATACTTGGCTAACATCAGCTTCTTCGGCGCTGTTAACGAAGTATACGCTAAATATTTCAACAAAACGTTGCCGGCTCGTTCCTGCGTAGAAGTCGCTGAACTCCCGAAGGGCGCTCTCGTAGAAGTCGAAGTTATCGCATACTGCGGCAAATAATTTAACATAGCCTTGAAAAGAGTCTCCGGCGCGCAGCCGGAGATTTTTTTTTTGGTCAAAAGCGGAGAGGCATTTGGATGTGAGAAAAATTTTTTGATAAATTTTGAAAAAAGGCTTGCATTTTCTTATCAGATGGTGTAATATATAAAACGTCCTTTGGAGAAAGAAATGACATGGACCGTTAGCTCAGCTGGCAGAGCACCTGACTCTTAATCAGGGTGTCCAGGGTTCGATCCCCTGACGGTCCACCACATATTGCCTATGCAGAACATCACTGCATAGGTATTTTTTTTGCAGAAAATGCTCTATTCTTGATTTTACAGGCGGCAGGACGGTATAATGAATCTGTATATATAATGTTTATAATAAAATCATACGAACGGCTATATGATGGATTGAGGAGAGATATATCATGATTACTTGCAACAGTAACGGCAGTATGGACGTCGTGGCGATCGGCGTCGATACGCGGATGCTGGCTTTATCCCGCATTCCTAAGGAAGACGGGGAACTGATTCGGGCCTATGTGGAAGCGCATGAAGATGTCATGCACTATACGTCCCTGCGCGTGTTTCACTGCCTGACGGAAGGCCGGAGTAAGACCTATTTTTTGATTGGATTGCATAAGAAACCCATACGGTACGCTACGTATGAAGATTTTCTGACGGCGAAGCGCCTCATGGCCGCGGCGATGGCCGAAGGCGTGTCGGAGCTGGCCGTCATGGTCGACACGCTGGAAATGGATATCGGCGCCTTAATCGACGGCTTATTATATCGGAACTACGAATTCCTGCATTATAAGAGCGACGCGAAGGGGCGGACTGTCCGCAGCATCAACCTGGTTACGTCGAGCTTGGAAATCAAGGCCTTCAATACGATGTGCTACATGTATTCCGCCATATACGAAGGCGTGTACATGGCCCGCAATTTGGTCAATATGCCGCCGAACGAGCTGACGCCGCGGCGGTTTTCGGAAATCGTATCGGCCGTCGTCAAGGGCGACAATATTACCGTCGAGATGCTCAATAAATGGGCGCTGGAAAAGCGGAAGATGGGCGGTATCGTCGCTGTCGGCAAGGGCAGCATGAACCCGCCGCAGCTCATGACGATAACCTATAAGGGCGACCCGGACAGCAAGGACATGCTGGGCATCGTCGGCAAGGGCGTGACATACGACAGCGGCGGCTTATCCATCAAGAGCCAGGCCAATCAGGAATTCATGAAGGATGACATGGCCGGCGCGGCTGCTGCTGTCGGTGTCATACGGGCCCTCATGCTGCTGAAATATCCCGTCAACGTCGTCGCTGTGATTCCGCTGGTGGAAAATATCCCGTCGGGTATGGCGTACCACGTCGACGATATATTGACGATGTACAGCGGCAAGACGGTGGAAATCAAAAATACCGATGCTGAAGGCCGCCTGATCCTGGCCGATGCCGTGTCCTATGCCCAGGAGCTGGGAGCGACGAAGCTCATCGATCTGGCTACCCTGACCGGTGCCTGCGTAACGGCCTTGGGAACGGTGCGTTCCGGCATGATCGGCAACCATCAGGAATGGATGAACCGTTTCTTCGACGTAGCCGCGGCGGTTCATGAAAAGGTATGGCAGCTTCCGGCTGACCGGGAATATGAAGACCTCCTCAAAAGCGACGTAGCGGATCTCAAGAATACGGGCGGCCGCGACGGCGGCGCGATTACGGCGGGCTTGTTCATCAAGCAGTTTGTTCATCCCGACATCCCGTGGATTCACCTGGATATTGCCGGTACGGCCTTTTGTGAGAAGAAGGATGAAACGGGCTTCTTCGGCGCGACCGGCGTGGGCGTCAAGTCCATTTTGGAATTATTGAAAGGAGGAGCCAAGTGAAAGTCGATTTGCACATGCATACGACCTGCTCCGACGGCGTGTATACTCCCGAGGAGCTGACGAATCTGGCTGTCCAGGCCGGGCTGGATGTCATGGCTATTTCCGACCACGACACGATTGATGCCTATACGACGGGGTGCCGGCTGAACCCTGGCGTCCGCCTCATTCCGGCGATGGAAATGAGCTCCGATTATGACGGCGAGGACGTCCACGTTCTGGGCTATTACCTCGATACGGAAAATGCTGCCCTGCAGGAGTACTGCGCGCAGTTTAAGCTGCGCCGTCAGATGCGGGCCATGGAAATCGTCGAGCGCTGTGAGTCCTTAGGCTATGTCCTCGACAGGGAGCAAATCGAAGGCGTATTAGCTCGCGGCGGCACTATCGGCCGGCCCCACATCGCGCGTATGCTCGTGGCGAAGGGGTACTTTCCCGACGTGACGGCCGTCTTTGCTGCGATATTATACCGCGGCGGCCCGGCCTACGTGCCCTATCGCCGCAAGTCGATTGATGAATGCATCGAGCTGATCCATCAGGCCGGCGGTTTGGCCGTGCTGGCGCATCCGGGGCTGCTTCACGCGGCGCTGCCCCACGTACTGACGCATTCCTTCGACGGTATCGAGGTATATCATCCGAAGAATCGGGGGCGCTATGAAGAATTTTTAGCCGTCGCCGAGGAAAAGGGCTGGTATGTCGGCGGCGGCTCGGATTTCCACGGCACGACGGGGCGCTATCCGGAGCAGGTCGGCATATTCTCCTTTGATACGGAGCGTGTAGAGCCTTTGCTGCAATATAAGAAGAAATAGGTGAACGCTATGAAAGTCATCGGATTTATCGGAGCCAGCGGTACGGGAAAAAGTCATCACGCCCTGGACGTGGCGTACGACCATCATATTTCCTGTATCATTGACGACGGCCTGCTGATTTATCAAAACCGCATCGTTGCCGGCCGCTCGGCCAAGGAAGAAACGAACCGCATGAAAGCCGTCCGCCGGGCGATCTTTCTGCAGCAGGAGCACGCCCAAAGCGTAAAAGACGCGCTGGACGAGCTGCAGCCGGACCAGCTCCTCATTTTAGGAACGTCGAAGCATATGATACACCGAATCTGCGAAGCCTTGGGGCTGCCCGAAGCGGACTCGTACATTCGCATAGAAGACGTGTCGTGTCCCGTCGAAATTGAAAAGGCCCGGACGATTCGCATCAACGAGGGAAAGCACATCATTCCCGTGCCGACGATGGAGCTCAAGCCGCGCTTCCGCGGGTATTTGCTGGCTCCCATCCATTCCCTGCTGACCCGGCGGAACCAAAAGGCTCCGGATTTCGAGCATTCTGTCGTACGTCCCGTTTTCAGCTATTATGGGAAATTGACCTTTTCCAACGAGATGCTGGAGCATCTGATTATCCAACGCCTGCGGCAGATAGACGGATTGGCAAAGGTCAACCGCCTGCGGATCGATAAGAACCGCGAATCGGAAGGGAACGGACTGGCCGTATTTTTAGTCGTAACGGTATATTACGGAGAAAATCTGAAAAAACTCATGAGCACTATCAAAAAGGGACTGCAGCAGGATATAGAATATACGACGGGCATGTCCTTTGAGATATTGAAAATTACAGTGCGCGGCGTCGTACCGCGATAGAAGGGGAGATAGCGTGTCAGGTACAGAATTATTGATGTTGGGAACGGGAAATGCGATGGCTGTGCGCCGGTATAACACGTGCTTTGCCGTGCGTACGGCTGAGGGACAATGGTTTTTAACCGACGCCGGCGGCGGAAACGGCATTTTCCGGCGGTTGGAGGACGGTGGCGTTGCCTATGCGGATTTGCATTATATGTTTGTGACCCACGGCCATACGGACCATATCATGGGCGTCCTCTGGGTCATGCGCAAGATCGCATCGCTGATGAGCTCCGGCGCATATGACGGGCAGTTTCATATTTATTGTCACGACGTAGTGAAGCAGATGCTGCTGTCTATGGCAGAAATGATGTTTAAGAAGAAGGATTTTGCCTGCATTGGCAAGGATATCTGCATTCACGAAGTGGCAGACGGCGACACTGTAACGTTTCTCGGCCTGTCCCTTACGGCCTTCGATATCTGCTCGACCAAGGCCAAGCAATTCGGATACCTGTTGACCTTCCCCGATGGCATGAGGCTGACCTGCTTGGGCGACGAGCCGTATAACGAGCGCTGCCGGCAGTACGCCGAAGGAACGGATTGGCTGCTGGCCGAGGCCTTTTGCTTATACGAGCATAGGGAAGCTTTCCGGCCCTATGAGAAGAACCACAGCACCGTCAAGGACGCGGCGGAAACGGCGGCCGCTCTCGGCGCGGCGCGTTTGGTGCTGTACCATACGGAAGAAAAGACCGGCAGCAGCCGGAAGAGGCTGTACACGGAAGAAGCGAAGGCCTATTACGGTGGTTCCGTGTATGTCCCAGAAGATATGGAGCGGATTGCGCTCAGCCGCTGAAGCGCAGACTGATGGATTATATAAAAGGAGTCGTTCGATGATACAGCTTATACTTTGCGGATTGGTAACGGGCTTGTTATATTTTTGGAATTATAAATACTGCAAACTCAGCGCGGACCCGGCCTATGCGCTGCAAAACCCGATTATGCTGCGCATCAGTTCGATAGCGCGCAGCGTCGGTACGCCGGCGGTTCTGGCCTTTCTCTTTTATACCTTGGCGTGGAGCGCCGTCTATTATCTGGTCAGCTTGTTTGTTGGGATTGTTGCGGCCGGCTTGGCCTATAAAGGCGGCAAGGGAAAAGGCTTTATGCATTTTATGGGGATTATCGCCTGGATTCCCTGGGTGTGCCTCAACGGAATGCTGTTATATTTGATTATGAAATAGTATAGTAAACGGAAAGGTTGTGAAGACAATGGCAGAACGAACCCTTTCCTGCGCCGACTGCGGCGTAGTGAACTGCAACGTCATGAACAAGGAATATCCCGATTTCTGCGTGACGACGCATATGAATCAAGAGGTGAAACGGGAAGCTCTGGCTCTGTATGAGGAAGAAGACAATCGTAAGGTCATGCAAACGGCGGCTGGCGTCGAATGCGACGGTTATTTGAAGTGGTGCCGCGTCCAAGAGACGATTGAATTTGCCAAACGCATGAATTTCCATAAAATCGGCATTGCGACCTGCGTCGGCCTGATACAGGAAACGCGGATGCTGGCAGGGATTCTGCGCAAGCACGGCTTTGAAGTCTTCGGAATGGCCTGCAAGGCCGGTGCCGTTCCCAAGGTAGAGCTGGGAATTGATGAAAAATGCAACGCCGTCGGCGTCAACGCCTGCAATCCCATCCTCCAGGCCAAGATGCTCAATGCCGAGCATACGGATATGAACATCGTCATGGGCTTGTGCGTCGGCCACGACAGCTTATTTTACAAATATTCCGAGGCCTTGACGACGACGCTGGTTGTCAAGGACCGCGTAACGGGCCATAATCCCGTGGCGGCACTGTATACCAGCCAGTCGTATTATAAGACGAAATTATAAGTCGAGCGAGCATATCGCTAAAAGGTTCCGCCCTTGTCGGTTTCCCATTGACACAGGGCGGCTGCGCCTTGTATAATGAAACAGAAGCATGTGACTGACGGAAGTGGAGCTACCACGGGGAGCATGGTTCATTACAGCCGACCGTCTGGGCGAAGGTTCCAGAAGTGTCGGTATTTTTATTTTTGCCAGGAAATTTCTTATTTTCAGGAGGTAATACTAATGAAAGAATTGCAATTGAAATACGGCTGCAATCCGAATCAATCATCGGCAAGAGTATACATGAAAGACGGCAGCGAACTGCCCTTTGAAGTCATGAACGGCCGTCCGGGCTATATCAATCTGCTCGACGCCTTCAACAGCTATCAGCTGGTCAAGGAATTGAAGGAAGCGATAGGCCTTCCCGCCGCGGCGTCCTTTAAGCATGTCAGCCCGGCCGGTGCTGCCGTTGCGACCGACATGAGCGATACGCTGAAAAAAATCTATTATGTAGACGATTTGAAATTATCTCCCCTCGCTTCGGCCTATGCCTGCGCCCGCGGCGCAGACCGCATGAGCTCCTATGGCGATTTTGTCGCCTTGTCGGATATTTGCGACGCTGA
Source organism: Megasphaera stantonii (assembly GCF_025567065.1). NCBI lineage: Bacteria > Bacillati > Bacillota > Negativicutes > Veillonellales > Veillonellaceae > Megasphaera > Megasphaera stantonii. The sequence goes on along the minus strand of NZ_JAOQKD010000009.1, from coordinate 74,473 downwards.
AACGGCGACGCTGCTGAAACGGGAAGTATCCGACGGCGTCGTGGCTCCGGGATATACGGACGAAGCCCTGGCTATTCTCAAGACGAAGAAAAAGGGCAACTACTGCGTGCTGAAAATCAACGCCGATTACGTTCCTCAGCCTGTCGAATCGAAGGATGTGTACGGCATTACCTTTGAACAGGAACGCAATAACGCCAAGATTACGGCCGACTTGTTCCAGAACCGCCCGACGAAAAATAAAGACATCCCCGAAGCGGCGCAGCGCGATTTGCTCGTAGCGCTGATTACCCTGAAATATACGCAGTCCAACTCGGTCTGCTACGTCAAGGACGGCATGACCATCGGCGTCGGCGCAGGCCAGCAGTCCCGCGTTCACTGCACGCGCCTGGCCGGCAATAAGGCCGATATCTGGTGGCTTCGCCAGAATCCGAAGGTATTGGCCCTGCCGTTCCGCGATGACGTGCGCCGCCCGGATCGCGACAACGCTATCGACGTCTATATTTCCGATGACTACGAAGACGTACTGGCCGACGGTGTATGGCAGAATCTGTTTACTCAGAAGCCGGAACCCCTTACGAGAGAAGAAAAGAAAGCCTGGATCGGTCAGCTCCACGGCGTAGCGCTAGGCAGCGACGCTTTCTTCCCCTTTGGTGATAACGTAGAACGGGCCCACCGCAGCGGCGTCGATTACATCGCTCAGGCCGGCGGCTCCATCCGCGACGACAATGTCATCGAAACATGTGACAAATACAATATTGCCATGGCGATGACCGGCTTGCGGTTGTTCCACCACTAAGATATGAAAAGAGCGTCCCCTTAGGGGACGCTTATTTTACAGCCTTCTTTTTCTTGACTTAGAGCGTACTTCATGTGATACAATGAAGATGTTTATGAGAATGAGTTTATCGGGAGGTAGGTTATGGAAAAAGCAAAAGTATATTTTACGGATTTTCGCTGTAAAGTAGGTACAAATAATCTGATGAAGCTGCAGAAGCTGTGCAAGAAAGCCGGCATCGAAACGATCGACTTCGAAGGAAAATTCGTCGCCATCAAAATGCATTTCGGCGAATTGGGCTGTCTGGCATCGATTCGCCCGCAGTACGTCAAAGCCGTCGCCGACTTGGTTAAAGAATTAGGCGGCAAGCCCTTCCTGACGGACTGCAATACATTGTATCCCGGCAGCCGCAAGCATGCGTTGGAACATTTGGACTGCGCCAACCTGAACGGCTATAATACGATTACGACGGGCTGTCAGATTATCATCGGCGACGGCCTGCGCGGTACGGACGAAGTGGAAATTCCCGTCAAAAACGGCGAATATGTACAGAACGCCAAGATTGGCCGGGCTATTATGGACGCCGACGTATTTATCAGCCTGGCTCACTTTAAAGGCCATGAAATGACCGGCTTCGGCGGCGCCGTTAAAAACATCGGCATGGGCTGCGGCAGCCGCGCCGGCAAGATGGAACAGCATTCGTCGGGCAAGCCGGCTGTCAAGGCCAAGAAGTGCAAGGGCTGCCGCCGCTGCGCATCCGAATGCGGCTCCGACGCGATTACATACGAAGACAACATCGCCCATATTCACGAAGATTTGTGCAAGGGCTGCGGCCGCTGCATCGGCGCCTGCGCCTTCGACGCCATTCACACGGTGCAGTGGGACGCCAGCGAAAAACTGGATTACAAGATGGCCGAATATGCTCAGGCCGTCTGCCAGGACCGTCCGTGCTTCCATATCAACCTGGTCATGGACATTTCGCCGAACTGCGACTGCCATGGCGAAAACGATGCGCCCGTATTGCCGAATATTGGCATGTTCGCTTCCTTCGACCCTGTTGCCCTCGACCAGGCCTGCGTCGACGCCTGCTTAAAGGCCACGCCGCTGCCGAACAGCCAGCTGTCCGATAATCTGGCGAAACCCGATTGGGAATGCCACCACGACCATTTCCTCGACGTTCATCCGGATATCAACTGGGAAGCTACGCTGCGCCATGCTGAAAAAATCGGCCTTGGCGTAAGAGACTACGAATTAATTACGGTAAAATAAGCCGAAGCCTATGCGGAAGGCCCCGCCTGCATTTGTACAGGCGGGGCTTTTCGTTTATAATGAAAAGAAACGGCTTTTGAAGAATTTGTATTTATTTTATTAAAACCAATTGATTTTTCCGGGCACTCTCTATATAATGTAGTTATATATTAAAAAAATATTATGAAACCATTAATGTAAATTATAAATATATTAAAACGTACGCTGGTAGTTGACGATGCGGCATGTCGCCGACGGCGTATGACGAGAGAGCGAGGGAGTGAAGCGATGAATTGTGTAATTTGCGGGAAAGAATTTACGCCGCGGCGATCTATTCAGAAGTACTGCAGCGCCGAATGCCGGCGGTATGCCAACCGTCATGGCGTCAACGATATCCGGGCCGCCGCTCCGGCTACGGCTCCGGTAATTCGTGAATTCCGCTGTCTGAAATGCGGTACCATCGTCAGAGTACGAGATCATTCGGACGGCAGGATGAAGTTTTGCTCCCAGCATTGCGAAAAGCTGTACTGGAAACATTCGAAGAAAGTAATGGCCGTCACGGTGTACCGCAAGTTTTCCTGTCGGGAATGCGGAAAGCATGTCCTTGTTACGGACCCGCTGGACCGGCGGCGGATTTTCTGCAGCCGCGAATGCCGCATCCACTGGTTCGGCAAGCACAACGCGGAGAAGAGAGCTAAGATGGCTGCAGCTCATGCAGGGGGCGATGTACATGCCGGACAGATGCTGTAGGAAAAAAAGAAGGCACGCGAATCATATATAACGTTCGCGTGCCTTTTTTTGTTTGTCTTATTTATGGCGGGACAAGTCTACTTCGTCCAGCGGAATAATATTCGTATGGTGTTTTACCTTGTGATACAGGTATACGGCGAGGAAGACGGGAATGCCGATGTAGGCGACACTGGCGCCGTACCAGTCAATTTCTGCTCCCGTAAAGGCCGAGTAGTTCTGACCGGCCGTAACGATGATGCACATGAGCAGGGCCAGCAGGGGGCCGAAGGGGAAGAAGGTTGCTCTGTAGGGCAATTCCTTTAAATCCTTGCCTTGGGCCACGTAGGCGCGGCGGAAGCGGTAATGGCAAATAGCGATGCCGATCCAGGTAATAAAGCCGGCCATGCCGCTGATGTTGACGAGCCAGTCGTAGGCCTTGCCTTCGCCGATGAGCGACGTAAGGAAGGCTGCCAGGCCAAAGATAACCGTTGCGAACAGCGCATACGACGGAACGCCGCGCTTATTCAGCTTGAGGAAACATTTTGGTGCCTGGCCGGTCTGGGCCATGGCGTAGAGCATACGCGTCGAGACGTACAGGCCGGAGTTGCCGGCAGATAATACGGCTGTTAAAATAACAGCGTTCATAATCGAGGCGGCGGCAGCCAGGCCGAAGCGTTCAAATACCAGCGTAAAGGGGCTGATAGAAATATTTTCTACGCTCGAATTGAGAAGATTCGGGTCCGTATAGGGAATGAGGAACCCAATGACGACGAAGGCTCCTAAATAGAATAACAAAATACGCCAGAAAATAGAGTGAACGGCACGGGGAACGTTTTTTTCCGGATTTTCACTTTCGCCGGCAGCGATACCGATCATTTCCGTTCCCTGGAAGGAGAAGCCGGCAACCATGAAGATGCTCAGCATGGCGGTAAATCCGCCGACGAAGGGCGCATCGCCGACCGTCCAGTTTACGAATCCCGGCGACGGCTCGGGCCCGAGTCCCAGAATGAGGAAGGCGCCGGCGCAGAGGAAAATTAATACTGTCAGAACTTTGATACCAGCAAAGATAAATTCGCTTTCACCGTACGAGCGGGTCGAAAGATAATTAAGGACAAATAAGATAATCAGGAAAATGCCGCTCCATACAGCTGCCGGGACATCGGGAAACCAGTATTTCATAATCAGGGCGCCGGCAACCAGTTCGGCTGCGACGGTAATAGCCCAGTTGAACCAATAGTTCCAACCCAAGGCGAAGCCTAGGGATTTATCGACGTAGCGGTTGGCATACGTTTCAAAGGAGCCGCTGACCGGCAGGTATGCTGCCATTTCCCCTAAGCTGGTCATGAGGAAATATACCATGACGCCGATGAGGGAATAGGCAACGAGGGCACCGCCCGGACCGGCTGTGCTGACGGTCTCGCCGCCGGCGACAAACAGGCCTGTGCCGATAGCGCCGCCGATGGCGATCATATTCAGATGGCGGGCTTTTAAGCTACGGCGCAGCTGTTGTTGTTCTTCTTTCATTCAATCACAACCTTTTTTATAGTATTACTATAGTAAAAAAAAACTTACCTGTATATTATAGCGAATGTTTTTCTTGTTGACAATTAAAGGTTTCATCAGGGTTTATACCAAATTTGAAAATAAAATACGCTGGAGCAGGCATTTAACGCAATGTCCTGGACAATTCGTCAACCGTATGTTTCAACAGGACAATATGCGATTTTTTATGCGTTTTCATGCGCGTCGTCGGGCCGGAAATGCTGATGGAGGCGACAGCTCGTCCTGTTGCGTCGACGATAGGGACGGCAAAACAGGTCAGGCCGAGTTCGCTTTCTTCGTTGTCGCAGGCGTAGCCCTCTCTTTTTACCTGGTCGAGAAGGTGGAGGAGCTCGCCGGCATCGCCGAGAGACGCAGGGGTCAGCTTTTGGAAGCTGACTCTTTTTATATATTCTCGTATGACCTGGTCGGACTGAAATCCTAAAATCGCCTTGCCCGATGCCGTGTGGTGAGCGAGCTGACGATAGCCCAGGGCCGTTTCCATTTTCAGCTGCGACGTGCCTAAGGCGCGGTCGATGAACATGATGTGAATGCCATCGTCGACGATGCCTAAATGGCTCGTTTCTCCCGTCTGCCGGGCGATGTCCTGCAGGTAGGGGTGGATGAGGGCGGCCAGCTCCATGCGGTTATAGGCCAGCATGCCTAGGGAAAACATGTTGAGGCCCAGACGATAGGTGGCGTGGTCGGTCTTCGATAAAAAGCCGCGGTTTTCCAAGGTGACCATGAAACGGAACACCGTGCTGCGGCTGAGGCCCAGCAGCTTGGCCGCGTCGTTTACGCTGAGTTCTTCATAGTCGAAGAAGAGATTTAGGAGAGACAGCGTATTGTCTACAGAGGTGAGTATATATTTTTCTTTATTCGAGGCGTCTTCTTTCATATACAGTATCCTTTGCGGGGTTAGTTTTTTGTGTACAATGTATAAATCATTTTTATTATAGCATACTCACCGTAAGAGACCTATAGATATGACGCGGGCACATCATAAAGAGGCGGAAAATATCGCTTTCTCATATATCATATTTTTCATTGACACATAACTTTAATCATTCTAATATAGAAATATAAAGTTCACATAAAGAAACTAAAGTATCTTTATATGAATAAGCGAGGAGATGAAACTATGAAGGAAATTCGTTTGCAGGGCCGCGGCGGCCAGGGCGTGGTCAAAGCGTCGCAGCTCGTCGTGGAAGCGGCCGTAGCCGAAGGGCTGTACGGACAGGCTATTCCCTTTTTCGGCGTAGAACGGAAGGGATCGCCTGTATTTGGATATCTGCGCTTGTCTCACAGTCCGATTCGCCGCCGTATGCAGGTCTATGAGCCGGATATCTTGATTATATTTGACGATTCCCTCGTGTCGGCGCCGGAGACCTTCGACGGCTTGAAAGCAGGCGGTATGGTGATTCTCAATACGACTAAAACACGGGAAGAGCTGCCCCTTCCGCCTCAGGCCGGCAGCGTATGGCTCGTCGACGCCGCGGGAATTTCGGAAGGCCTGTTAGGCCGCAACATGCCGAATACGGCCATGCTCGGCGCTTTTGCCAAGGCGACAGGCTTGGTGGATAAGGATACGCTGTTGGATAAGATTGAGCATACCTTTGGCGCAGAGAATAAGGAAGCAGCTGTCCGGGCTTACGACAGCGCTGCGGAATACAAGTAAGGGGGAGAAACTATGAGCGAACGCCAGCATATTACGCCAGTCGGCGATACGGGGATGTACATTTTGGATACGGCGTCGTGGCGCGTATTCCGCCCGGTCATGGATAAGGAACAATGCGTGGAATGCGGCATGTGCCTGACGTACTGTCCGGTGAACGCCATCGTCGGCCGTGAAGATAATACGTACGAAATTACCTATGACTACTGCAAGGGATGCGGCATCTGCGCCCAGGAATGCCCGCGCGGGGCGATTGAGATGGTACCGGAAGGAGGCTGCTAGACGATGAGCAGAAAGGTAGTATTGACGGGGAACGACGCGGCGGCGGAAGCGGCGGCCTTGTGCCGTCCCGATTTGGTAGCGGCCTATCCGATTACGCCGCAGTCGAAGGTAGTCGAACATTTAGCCGCGATGATATACGACGGCAGGTTGGATTCGACGATGATTCAGGTAGAAAGCGAGCACTCGGCCATGAGCGCCGTCCAAGGCGCGTCTGCCGGAGGGGGACGGGTCTTTACGGCTACGAGCGCCCAGGGGCTGGCCCTGATGTTTGAACCCTACATACGGCAGGCTACGCTGCGCCTGCCCATGGTCATGGCTCTGGCGACGCGGGAAATGACGTCGCCTGAAACGGTGTGGAGCGGACAGCAGGACGCCATGTCCGTCCGCGAGGCTGGCTGGATGCAGGTATTCTGCGAGAGCAATCAGGAAATCATCGACATGATCATTCAGGGCTACATGCTGGCCGAAGATCCGCGGGTCTTATTGCCTATCAACGTGTGCTACGACGGCTTTTACAGCTCCCATCTGACGGAGGGTGCGGAATTGCCTGATCAGGAAGACGTCGATGCATTCCTGCCTCATTACAGCGCAGATTGGAATCCTATTTTAAATCCCGATAAGCCTCTGGCTCTGGACCCGCTGACGGCGGGCCCGCTGCTGATGAAATACAGAAAGAGCCATTTGGACGCAATGGAACGGGCCCTAGCCGTACTGGAAGAGGTAGACGCGAAATTCGCCGCCGCCTTCGGCCGGTCTTACGGCGGCGCGATTGAAGAATACCGCCTCGACGACGCCGACGTCGTTTTGATTACCATTGCCGGCATGAGCGGCACAGCGAAGGACGCCGTTGACATAGCCCGTGAAAAGGGCGTCAAAGCCGGCCTCATCCGCCTGCGCTTCACGCGGCCCTTCCCGGGAAACCGCATTGCCAAGGCTCTTCTGGGCAAGAAGGCCTTCTGCGTCCTCGATAGAAGCGTATCCTTCGGCTGGAGCCAGGGGCCGATGCATGTGGAAGTCAAGGCGGCCCTTGCCGACCAGGGGGCGTCGTACTGTCATTTTTCGGCTATCGGCGGCTTAGGCGGCGCCGATATTTCATTGACGGAAATTTCAGGACTTATAGATGAATTAGAAACCCATAAAGATGAAAAAGGCGAACGGCCCGTCAAGTGGCTGCTGAAGGATTGAGGAGGGAATCGTATGAACTATGTATCATTGCTGAAGGACGCGCCCGATCAGATTACGCCGGGCATGTCGGCCTGTCAGGGCTGCGGCGGCGAATTGATCCTGCGGCGGGTCATGCAGGTCGCCGGAAAGAATACTATTGTGGCGATTCCGCCGGGATGCTTGGCCGGCGCCGGCGTCGTCGGCTGGAACTATGCCAACGGGCAGAAAACGCCGGTTCACATTACCCTTCTGGACAACACGGCGGCCTTTTTAAGCGGCTTGTCGCGCATGTACGAACGGAAGGGACGAAGTGATGTCAACATCGTCGCCGTCGCAGGAGACGGCGCGACAGCTGACTGCGGCTTTCAGAGCTTGTCGGCCGCAGCAGAGCGCGGCGAAAAGATGCTGTATATCTGCTACGACAACGAAGGCTATATGAACACGGGGTATCAGCGCAGCTCGACGACGACGCTGGGGTCCCGCACGTCGACGACGCCTCTGGGCAGCAAAATCAGCGGCAAGGAACAGCAGCAGAAGTATGTGCCCCTCATCATGGCTATGCATCAGATCGAATACTGTGCTACGGCCTCGCCGTCCCATATGAAGGACATGGTGGAAAAAATCCAGAAGGGGTTGGCGGCCAGCAAGAAGGGCTTCGCGTACCTGCATGTTTTCTCGCCCTGCCCGACGGGCTGGGGCTATGGTAGCCACATGAGTATTACGATGGCTCGCCGGGCTGTAGAGTCCAATCTGTTTCCTCTGTGGGAAATGGCCGAAGGCAAGCTGACCGTAAACGTCAAGCCGGCCAATCCCCTGCCCGTAGCCGACTTTGTCGAAGCCATCGGCAAGTTCAAGGCACTCAGCGACGAAGCGATTGCGGCAATTCAGCAGCGGACAGATCAGAGGTTTCAGCTGCTGCTGACGTTAGCCGGAAATGAATAGAGATGCGTCATAACGTATGTTACCTGCCTGAGGCGGCACTGCGCTGCTTCAGGTTTTTTCCTGCCTATTTCTGCCTAGCCAGGGTATGACATATATCGTATAATAAGTACATATGTACCATCTTATTTTCGTAGAAGGAGACACCTATGAATTTGGAAGAATGCCGGAAGGAAATTGACAGGCTGGACAAAGAGCTGACGAATTTGCTGGAGCAGCGCATGCAGGTAGTGGCGAAGGTAGCCGCATATAAAAAAGAAAATCATATGGAAATATTCGACCCGCGGCGGGAGCGGCAGGTCCTCGACAAGATTGCCGCTATGGCGCAGTATAAGGAATTGGCTCCGTACTTGCAGAAGATCTATCAATGCATTATGGACGAAAGCAAAAACTATGAACGGGAGTATATGAAGTTATAAATATGGCAGATATGGAAACGGTGCAGGGGGCGGTAGAACGCGTTTTGTTTGAGGCCCCCGATTCGGATTATATAGTCTTCCGCATTCGGCGCGAAGACGACGAGTCCCTGCTGACGGTTACGGGAAACGGCCCGAAGCCGCTGGTTGGAGACCGCATAGAAATCATGGGCCGGTGGACCCAGCATAAAAAGTATGGCCGCCAAATGGCGGCGTCGGCGTGGAAGCGCCTCATTCCCGATACGGCCGACGGCATCGAGCGGTTTTTGGCGTCGGGCGCCGTCAAGGGCATCGGGCCGTCTCTGGCTCGCCGTATCGTATCGGCCTTCGGCAGCCAGACGATGGCCGTCCTGGAAAAGGAACCAAAACGCCTGCTGGAAATCGAAGGCATCGGCGCGAAAAAGCTGGCCGTCATTACGGAATCGTTTTATGAAGAAAAGCAGGTCAACGACCTGGCCTTGGATTTGGAGACCCACGGCGTGTCGGGGCGCTATGCGGCGCGGCTCGTGCAGAAATACGGCGAAGAAGCCCTGTATGTGCTGACAGAGGAGCCGTACCGCATGATTGCCGAAATAGACGGCATCGGCTTTAAAACGGCCGACCAGATTGCCTTGGCGTACGGCATGGACCCGCAGTCGCCGGAGCGGCTGGCGGCGGGCTTGACGTATGTCCTGCAGGACATGACGCAGAACGGCCACGTATGTATTCCTGATAGGGAGCTCGTCTACCGGGCGTCCCTCATCTTGCGGGCGGAACAGCTGATGCTGCGGGATGTGCTGACTGAAGCGCTCGCCATGGGGCAGCTTTGTGCCGATGATTACGGCGGAGAGACCTATGTGTATACGCTGCAGGCCTATGAAGAAGAACGGGGCGTTGCCGAGCGGATCCGGGAAATGGCCGCGTATACGCCGCCTAAGCCGCGAAGGCATGTGGAATTGTTTTTAGACCGCTGGCAGGAGTCGTGTCAGTTCCAGCTGGCCGAGGGGCAGCGCGAAGCCGTATCCCAATCCCTGCAGTCGGGGATGCTGGTCATTACCGGCGGCCCGGGGACCGGCAAGACAACGGTCGTGCAGGCGATTATCCGCCTGGCCGAGCAGGAAGGGCTGCGCATCGTCTTGTGCGCGCCTACGGGGCGGGCGGCGAAGCGCCTGGCCGAAACGACGGAGCGCAAGGCTAAGACGATTCACCGCCTTCTCGTGCCGGAAGGCTTTGCCGGCGGCCGACAGGTCTTCGAATACAACGAAACGAAGCAGCTGCCCGCCGATTTGGTCATCGTCGACGAAGTTTCCATGCTGGATATGGAAATGCTGTATCACTTGCTGCAGGCACTGAGCCCGCACTGCCGGTGCATCCTCGTCGGCGACGCCGATCAGCTGCCGTCGGTCGGAGCCGGCGCCGTCCTTCACGATATTATTCAGTCCGAAATACTCCCCGTCGTGCGGCTGCAGACGATTTTCCGCCAAAAAGAAGGGGGCCGCATCGTGACGAACGCCCATCTCATCAACGGCGGCCGCCTGCCCGTAGTCAATGAAGACGAGGAATTCCGCTTTGTGGAAATTGAACGGGAAGAGCAGGGAGCGGACGTGATCTGCCGGCTGTACGCGGCAGAAACGGCGGAGGCCGGCGACAAGTTCGCCGTACAGGTGCTGTCGCCGATGTATAAAAATCCCTGCGGCGTCGACAACTTAAACGCCGTCATCCAGTCCGCCGTCAACGGGCCCCAAAAAGGAAAAGGCGAGCATAAGGCGGGAAAGGTGACCTTCCGTACAGGCGATAAGGTCATGCAGAAGCAGAACAACTATGACAAGGGCGTATTTAACGGCGACATCGGCGAGATTTTTGCCGTGCAGGACGACATCGTGTACGTGCGCTATCCGGAGCAGGACGTCAAGTACGAAGGGCAGGAAATCGATGAAATTACCCTGGCCTATGCTATAACGGTTCATAAGAGCCAGGGGAGCGAGTACCATACGGTTATCATGACGCTCGTCAACAGCCATGGCATCATGCTGCAGCGGAACCTGCTGTATACAGCGGTTACGAGGGCCAAGGGCAAGGTTATCCTCGTCGGTACGAAAGCGGCCCTGCGCACGGCCGTTCAAAACGTGCGGACGAGCCGGCGCTTTACCTTGCTGGCTCAGCGGCTGAGGGAGGAAGAAATATGCTGAAGGAATGGCTGCTGAACCTGTTGTATCCGCCGCGCTGTCCTGGCTGCGGCGCTGCCGTAAGCCGTCATGGCCAGTGGTGTTCTTCCTGTTTTGGGGCAGTCTGGCGTCCGCGCCGGCTCGCGCGGAAACGGGAAAGCCGCCTGACAGCCTGTTACTGCCTGTGCGATTACCGCGGGCCTGTCCGGACGATGCTGCAGCGGCTTAAATATGACGGAGCCGTGCGCTACGAGCGGGCTGCGGAGGCACTGCTGACGCAATTTCCCTGGCCGGAGCGGCTGGGGCATATCGACTGCGTCGTGCCGGTGCCCCTGGCTCCGGAAAAAGAGCGCAAGCGGGGATTCAACCAGTCGGAAGTATTGTTCCGCTCCTGGGCGGAACGGCGCTGGCCATGGAAAGACGGCCTGCAGCGCGTCCGTTCGACTCAGGCCCAGTGGCATCTGGACAAGGCGGACCGCGCTGACAACGTAAAACGAGCCTTTGAAGTCAAAGGCTCGTTTGAGGTACGGGGAAAGCATATTCTGTTGGTCGACGACATTTATACGACGGGAACGACGATGGAAGCCTGCGCTTACGCGCTGCACAAAAAAGGCGCTGCCAGCGTGACGGGATTCGTCGTTGCCAGCGGCGCCTTATAATTGACCTAACGTTTCGATAAATGCCTTGACGACTTCCGGGTCGAAGAGGATGCCTGAAGCGCTGAACATTTCGCGGACGGCCTGCTGCTTCGTCTTGGCCCAGAGCTCTGTCGACGGGTTGATGATGCGGTCGTAGTAGTCTGCGACGGCGATGATGCGGGCGCCGAAGGGAATATTGGCCCCGCGCAGGTGCTTGGGAAATCCCGAGCCGTCCCACCGTTCGTGGTGATAGCGGATATACGGCACGATATCCTGGCAGCAGGGAATGTTTTCCAGCATGTTGCCGCTTGCCGCGGCGTGGCGCTTGTACTGGGCATTTTCCCGGCGGTTGAGATAGGGGATTTTTGCCAGCAGCGTATTGGAAACGAAGAGAAGGCCGACGTCGTGCAGAAGGGCTGCGTGCTTGATCTGCTCAATTTCACTTTTGGGAAGAGCCAGCTTGGCGGCGATGCTGACGCTGTAGTTGGCAACCTGGAGGGAGTGCATATACAGCCGTTGGTTCTTCAGTTGTATGAATTTGAGCAGCTCCGCCGTAATCGTGTCGAGGGAATTCATTTCCTCCATCCCGATGCCGGCGGCCTGTTTCAGCGATACCATGTACATGACGGACAAAACCTTTCTTCAATACTATATTACTTCTTTTTTATGCGCCGGGAACGGCGCATTTTTTGCGGATGGCGCAGGATATTAAACATCCTGGCGCTCGTTTTTTTGATGCGGGAGCCCGTGTTCTTCATGCGGCGGACCGTCGTAATCTTCGATTTGCGGGCAGGCCGCATGTCGCGGAGCGAGCCGAAGTCGCCGCGGCGGATGCTCGTAGCTTTGATGCGGTCGGAGCCTAAGATGACCTTCAGCGTGCTCATGACGTGGCTGGCGTTGAGGTCGTTGTTGAAGCTGTAAATGTCGACGGCGACGTAAGCCAGCTGGGGATAAATGTGGATGCAGAGATGGGCGTTTTTCGACACGCCGATACAGACGAGCTCCTCCGCGTCGTCATGGTACAACGTGATGCCCTCGATAGGCGCGCCGACAGGCTCGAAGGCCTTTTTTACCAGATTCTGCAGTTCGTCGTTCGTCGTCAGTTCTGCCTTGCAGTTGTAAAAGTCTATCAGTAAATGTTTTCCTAATGTATTAGCCATGAATTTCCACCCGTTAGTTTAGTACAGCTCATTATATACTGTTTTTTCCGCCTTGTAAACGCAGTTTTCCAAATGGAAATAAGGACGGAGATACTATAAGTATTTTCTATTATCGTAAAATATACGTAAAAATGCGACCTCCGAAGCTATCGGGCAAGAGATGCCTATGGTTAACATATCAAAATGTCATAAAACTATGCTGAATATGCCTTCTGTTTTACGGCAAAAGAAATATCATTCATTGTCTTGTCAGCTGTAAATGCTTGATGCTATAATAGCAGGTAAACGATGAAGAGAAAGGGGATTGCAATGGAATTGATTGAAAAGGAAATTGCCCGGCTGAAAGAGGAGCGACGCGCCGTCATATTGGCTCACTACTACGTGCCCGACGACGTACAGCGCGTCGCCGATTACGTCGGCGATTCTTTTTACTTGAGCAAGAAGGCAAAAGAGACTGACGCCCAGACGATCGTGTTCGCCGGCGTACGTTTCATGGGAGAAAGCGCAAAAATCCTCAATCCGCAGAAACGGGTCCTCATGCCGGACAGCACGGCCGATTGCCCTATGGCGCACATGGTCACGGCGAAGGCCGTAGAAGACATGCGCCGGCAGTACGACGACCTGGCTGTCGTATGCTACGTGAACTCCACGGCGGAGATTAAGACGCACAGCGACGTGTGCGTTACGTCGTCCAATGCGGTGCACATCGTCAAAAAGCTGCCGCAGCGCAATATATTCTTTATTCCCGATAAAAACCTGGGGCATTACGTGAGCACGCAGGTTCCGGAAAAGCATATCCTGTGCAATGACGGCTACTGTCCCCGGCACAACGGCGTCCGCCCGGACGTCGTACGGGCCTGCAAGGAACAGCATCCCAAGGCCCTGTTTTTGGTTCATCCCGAATGCCCGGAAGAAGTTTTGGCCTTAGCTGATTACATCGGCAGTACGGCCGGCATTATCGAGTATGCCGGAAAAGCCGGAGCCGACGAATTCATTATCGGGACCGAGGACGGCGTTATGTACGAATTGACGAAGCGGTATCCGGAAAAGACGTTTTATTCCGTCATGGAAGGCCGGGTCTGCGAAGATATGAAGAAAGTGACGCTGGAAAAGGTACTGCAGTGCCTGCGCGACGGGACGGGAGAAATTACCGTGTCCGACGAAGTGCGGGAAAAAGCGCTTCGTTCGCTGGACCGTATGCTGGAATTAGCTGAATAAGGCGATTTGATAAAGAGGGAATAGGTATGAAGATAATAAATACGGACGTGCTGATCGTAGGGACCGGCGCCAGCGGGCTCTTTGCGGCGCTCCACCTGCCGACGGACAAGCAGGTGCTGATGATTACGAAAGACCAGACAGAAAACAGCGATTCCTATTTGGCTCAGGGCGGCATCTGCGTGCTGCGCGACGAAGACGATTATGACAGCTTCATGGAAGATACGCTGAAAGCCGGCCATTATGAAAACCGGCGCGAGTCTGTCGACATCATGATTCGTTCCTCGCGCAGCGTCATCGACCAGCTTATCCGCTGGGGCGTGGATTTCGCCATGAAGGACGGGCAGCTGGATTACACACGGGAAGGATGTCATTCCAAAGCGCGGATTCTTTACCATGAAGACGTGACGGGGAAAGAAATTACCAGCAAGCTGCTGGCCGCCGTGCGCGGCCTGCCGAATGTGACGATTCTGGAATATACGACGATGATCGATTTGGTAGCCAAGGATAACCGGTGTCTCGGCATTATCGCCCGGGATGAAGCAGGCGGATACATGGCCATTGAAGCTGCCAAGACGATATTAGCCAGCGGCGGCGTAGGCGGATTGTACGAAAGGTCTACGAATTTTCCCCACCTGACGGGCGACGCCATTGCCATTGCCCGCCGGCACGGCATCGCTCTGGAGCATATCGACTACGTGCAGATTCACCCGACGTCGCTGTATACGACTCATCCCGGCCGAAGCTTTTTGATTTCCGAATCTGTCCGCGGCGAGGGGGCCAGGCTGTACGGCAAGGACGGCCGGCGGTTTGCCAGCGAGGTGCTGCCCCGCGACGTGATGACGGCGGAAATCCGCAAGCAAATGGCCAAAGACGGCATGCCCTACGTATGGCTGGACATGACGGTCCTCGGAAAAGACACGATTTTCCGCCATTTCCCCAATATCTATCAGAAATGCCTGGAAGAGGGCTTCGACGTAACGAAGGACTGGATTCCCGTCGTACCGGCCCAGCATTACTTCATGGGCGGCATCCACGTCGACTCTTTCAGCAAGACGACGATGGACGGATTATACGCCGTTGGTGAAACGAGCTGCAACGGCGTGCATGGTAAAAACCGCCTGGCCAGCAACTCACTGCTGGAAAGCCTGGTCTTTGCCGAACGGGCGGCCGGGCAGGTCAGCCAGCAGATACGGCGTCCGGCGGCGCGTCCAGAGGGAGAATTTGAATGGCTCGGCGAACGGGCTGTTCAGGCGCTGAAAAAGGAAGAACGTACGCTGGCGGCGCAGTATAAGGCCGAAGTATTACAAGAAATGGAACGGGAGCGGAGCGCACAATGAACGAACTGAATTCGATTACGATGAAGCTGCATGTAGATCCGATATTGATGATGGCACTGCAGGAAGATATCAGCAGTGAGGACGTGTCGACGAACGCCGTCATGCCCGAAGCCTGCCTGGGCGAAGTAGAGCTGCTCAGCAAGGCCGACGGCGTCATCGCTGGCTTGCCGGTCTTTGCCAGAGTGTTTACGCTGCTGGATGAAGAGACGGACTTTACCTTTTATGTCAAAGACGGCGATAGGGTGTCCAAGGGGCAGAAGCTGGCCGTCATCCGCGGCGATATCCGGGCGCTGCTGTCGGGCGAACGGGTGGCGCTCAACTACCTGCAGCGCCTGAGCGGCGTGGCTACGTACACAAACCGGGTCGTCAAGCTGCTGGAAGGAAGCGGTATTAAGCTCCTCGACACGCGCAAGACGACGCCGAATATGCGGCTTTTGGAAAAATACGCCGTTACCGTCGGCGGCGGCTGCAACCACCGCTACAATTTGTCCGACGGCATTTTGCTGAAGGACAATCACATCGGCGCGGCCGGTTCGGTGGCGAAAGCCGTCGCCATGGCCAAGGCCTACGCACCCTTCGTCCGCAAGATAGAAGTGGAAACGGAAACCCTCGACATGGTGCGCGAAGCCGTCGAAGCCGGCGCCGATATTATCATGTTCGACAACATGACGCACGATATGATGAAGGAAGCTGTGGCTATCATCGACGGCCGGGCGGAAACGGAATGCTCGGGCAACGTAACAGAAGAAAACATCAGCAAGCTGAAGGATGTAGGAGTAGATTATATTTCCAGCGGAGCCTTGACCCATTCTGCGCCGATTTTGGATTTGTCCTTAAAGCATCTTCATCGCCTGTAATTTCATTTGCATAGTAAAACAGCGTCTCGGCGAAAGGAGCGGAGACGCTGTTTTTGTGTGCCGGCCTATTTTCTCTTATCGGCATTCCAATCCAGTATAATGCCCGTGTCCGGGTCGATTTCAAATTCGTAATACATCGTGCCGGTGAAAAGCCGTCCTTCATAGCGCGGCGCACCGTCGTCGGACTCGCGCCAGATCTGCACGTCCTGCGGCGATGCGCCGGGCACCTTGGATAAGACGATGTCTTTCGCTTCGTCCATGGAAACGGGATGCCTGTCCTGACGGCGGGCCCATTCGTCCTTGACTTCGTAATCGGAGCCGACGATGTCTCCGCTGTGCATGTCGATTTCAAAATCGTAGTCGCCGTAATCCGTTTCAAATTCCACGTCGTATACGGGAATGGCGGCGTCCCTGTCGCGGTCTATTTTTACATTGTACGCCTGATTCGCAGAAACGCCGGCATGATCCAAGGCGATGGACAGGGCGTCATCGGCGCTGATGTCGGCGGCGCGCTGCTGCGATGCGGGAACTGGCTGCGCTGTCGGCTTTGCCGCTGCAGATTCCGCCGTCTGGCCGCAGCCGCTCAGGGAGAGCAGGGCGGCCAAGGCCAGGAGACAGCAGGCAATAGTGCTTCGATTCATGATCATTCCTCCTCGTCAAAATATACTTTTATTATAGCTCCATAGGGAAAAAAGACAATGCGTTTACAGCAAAAGGCCGCAGCATCGGTTAGGGTGCTGCGGCCTTTCTTGTCCTTGTCTTAGTTAGTTGTCTTCGTGGCGGCGCATAGGCGTGAAGGTAAATTCACTGCCGTCGAAGCCGATGGCGACGGTATCGCCTTCGCGTACCGTACCGGCGATGATGTCGTGGCTCAGCGCCGTTTCTACCGTATGGGTAATGAGGCGGCGGAGAGGACGGGCGCCGAACTGCGGGTTGAATCCCTGATCGCCCAGGGCCTGCAGCGCTTCGTCGCTCCATGTAAGGTGAATCTTAACCTGCTTTTCCAGCCGTTCGCCCAAACGTTCCAGCAGGATGGAGGCGATATCTTTGACCTGTTCTTTCTGCAGGGCCTTGAAGACGACGATGTCGTCGACACGGTTGAGAAATTCGGGACGGAAATACTGCTTCAGCAAGTCGCGGACCTTTTTGTCGGCTTCTTCAAAATTCTGCGATTCGAGGATTTCATGAGAGCCTAAGTTGCTGGTCATGATGATAATGGTGTTCTTGAAGTTGACGACCCGGCCCTTGCCGTCAGTCAGCCGGCCGTCGTCGAGAATCTGCAGGAGGACGTTGAAGATGTCCGGATGGGCCTTTTCGATTTCGTCGAGGAGGATGACGCTGTAGGGACGGCGGCGGACGGCTTCGGTCAGCTGGCCGCCTTCATCGTAGCCGACGTATCCCGGAGGCGCCCCGATGAGGCGGGATACAGTATGTTTTTCCATATATTCGGACATATCGATGCGGATGATGTTCCGTTCGTCGTCAAAGAGGGCTTCGGCCAGGGTTTTGGCAAGTTCGGTCTTGCCGACGCCTGTCGGGCCGAGGAAGATGAACGAGCCGATGGGGCGGTTCGGGTCCTTGATGCCGGCGCGGGCCCGCATGATGGCGTCGCTGACGACCTGGACGGCCGCATCCTGGCCGACGACTCGTTTATGAAGGGTTTCGTCGAGGTGGAGCAGTTTTTCCCGTTCGCCGGTGAGCATCTTGGTGACGGGGATGCCTGTCCAGCGGCTGACGACCTGGGCGATGTCTTCTTCACCAACCTCTTCTTTTAAGAGCTGCGAATCCTGATGTTCTGCCAAATAGGCTTCCTGGTCCTTCAGCTTTTGTTCCAGTTCAGGCAGCTTGCCGTATTTTAATTCCGACGCCTTGGCGTAATCGTAGTTGTGTTCCGCTTGTTCCATCTGGCCTCTGACGGAATCGATTTCCTTTTTGATGGCCTGCGTGCGGAGGATGGACTGCTTTTCTTCATCCCACTGGGCTTTGAGCTGGCTTTCTTTTTCTTTCAGTTCGTCTTTTGTTTCGACGATTTTGGCCAGCCGTTCTTTTGAAGCTTCGTCCGTTTCTTTTGTGAGCGATTGTTCTTCAATTTCCAGCTGCATGATCTTATGGCGCAGTTCGTCGATAGGCGTCGGCATCGATTCGATTTCCGTGCGCAGCTTGGCGGCGGCTTCGTCGACTAAGTCGATGGCCTTATCGGGGAGGAAACGGTCGGAAATGTAGCGGTCCGACAGTACGGCGGCGGCTACGAGGGCCTTGTCGCGGATGCGGACGCCGTGATGGATTTCATACCGTTCTTTCAGGCCGCGGAGGATGGTAATCGTGTCTTCTACGTTTGGTTGGTCGACCATGACGGGCTGGAAGCGCCGTTCCAGGGCAGCGTCCTTTTCGATATACTTCTGGTATTCGTTCAGCGTCGTCGCGCCGATGCAGCGCAGGTCGCCGCGGGCCAGCATCGGTTTCAGGATGTTGCCGGCGTCCATGGAGCCTTCAGACGCGCCGGCTCCTACGACCGTATGGATTTCATCGATGAACAGGAGAATCTGGCCGTCCGATTTGGCGATTTCGTTTAAGACCGATTTGAGCCGTTCTTCGAATTCGCCGCGGTATTTAGCTCCGGCGATCAGAGAACCCATGTCGAGGGAGTAAAGCGTCTTATTTTTCAGCGATTCCGGTACGTCGCCGCTGACGATGCGGCGGGCCAGCCCTTCGACAATAGCCGTTTTGCCGACGCCCGGTTCGCCGATGAGGACAGGGTTGTTTTTGCGGCGGCGCGACAAGATTTCGACAGTACGGCGGATTTCGTCGTCGCGGCCGATGACCGGGTCCAGCTTATTCTGGCGTGCGGCGGCCGTCAAATCGCGGCCGTATTTTTCCAGGGCCTTATAATTGCCTTCCGGGTTGTCCGTATTGACGTTGCTCTTGCGGTTGGCCTTCACGGCGGTCATAATGTTGTTTTTCGTCAGGCCGAATTCGCGGCACAAGGATTGCATATCGTCGCTGCTTTCTTCGACGATGCCCATGAGGAGATGTTCCGTGCTGATATAGTCGTCGTGCATGGATTCCGCCAGCTGCTGGGCTTTGCCGATGACCCGGACCATTTCCGTCGACATGGACATTTGGCTTTGTCCTTTGACAGAGGGAATCTTTTTCAGCATTTGTTCCAAACGGGCCTGCAGCATGGGCAAATCCGTATGGCATTCGGAGAAAATCGTGGAGAGAAGACCTTCCGGTTCCTTTACGAGCCCCATGAGCATGTGGACGGAAGAAATTTCCTGATTATAGTGCAGCGCGGCGATTTGCTGGGCTGACTGAAACGCGTCGATTACTTTCTGCGTGTATTTTTCATTTCCCATAATAAGACCTCCTTATATTACAGGCGATTCATAACGTAATATGGTGTGCGAGTATTTGTATATGCTCAAGTATCATTATACCTATAAAAGTCAAAAAGTCAATAGAACAAAAGATAAAAACGAAGAGGATCTATCTTGACAATAAAAAATCCCTTCCGTACAATGCCAATAGGATGAGAGAGAAGGGGTAGTATATGAAAGAAGAAAATCTCTTGGCCTTGGAAAAGCAGGCCTTTCAGGGCGATGCGGAAGCGCAGTGCCGCCTTGGCGACGTATATTTTTTTGACGGCGATGAAGACGATTTAGCTCGCTCTTTCTATTGGTACGGCATGGCGGCCCGCCGCGGCTGGGCCGAAGGACAGTATAACCTGGCCTATCAATACGAACAGGGATTGGGCGTGCCGCAGGACTACGAACGGGCCGGCAGCTGGTATAAGAAGGCGGCTCTGCAGGGACATGGGCCGGCGGCCAATAATTTGGGACATTTATATGAAATCGGCTGCGGCGTGCCCCAAGATTATAGGGAGGCCCTGTTTTGGTACGAACAGGCCGGACGGAGCGGCGACGCCGACGGGCAGTGCAACGCTGGCATCATGTATCAATTTGGCTATACCGGCGAAGCCGATTATGAGCAGGCAGCCTATTGGTATGCCCAGGGCGCAGCTCAGGGAAATTTTATTGCCCAAAATAATTTAGGATATTTGTATGAAATGGGAAAGGGCGTTGAAAAGGACGAGGCGAGGGCAGCAGCTCTGTACGAGCAGGCAGCCTTTGCCGGCGACGGGCCGGCGCAGAATAATTTAGGCCAGCTGTACCGCGACGGCCGCGGCGTCGCCCAGGATTTGCAGCAGGCCGCTTATTGGTTTGCCGTATCGGCTGCTAATGGCTATACGGAGGGAATCAAGAATTACATATATGCCCTAGAGCATGGCGAAGGAGTGCGGCAGGATACGCAACAGGCCGCCTATTGGCAGAGTATGCTCCATGATTTAGAAAAATAGTAAGCGGTCTGTGCTGAATTTAAACTATACAATGCCGCTATTAAGAGAATCATGCCTACGGCAGTGTTAAGGAAAATAAATATAAAATAATAACAGGCTGATGCAGAGAATCTATGGATGCTGCATCAGCCTGTTTGTCATTATATTAAATTAAGATGTTGATGAATATCATGAGAATCGACGCGTTGACCGGGTCGATGATGAGCGAACCGATGAGGGGGATGACGAAGAATGCCGTCGGCGCCGGACCGAAGAGCTCCGTCATAGCCGTCATATTGGCGATGGCGTTCGGCGTTGCGCCGAGGCCAAAGCCGCAGACGCCTGACGACATGACGGCCGCTTCATAGTTCCGGCCCATAGTGCGGTAGACGATGAAGTAGGCGAACAGGGCCATGAAGACGGTCTGCGTCAGCAGGAGGACGATCATCGGAAGGGCCAGCGCGCCGAGCTGCCATAGTTTCAGGCTCATGAGGACGCAGGTCAGGAAAATGGTCAGCCCTAAGTTGCCGAGTACCTCGCTTTCCCGCTGGTATACGGGATAGACGTGGGTGAAGTCGGCAATATTCCGGATGACGGCGGCGACGAGCATAGAGCCGATGTAGGCCGGGAAGACGAGGCCGACGCTGACGAAGAAATTGCTGACTAACGTGCCCAGGCCCATAGCTAAAAAGAGGTGGGCCATGGCGTTCA
Organism: Megasphaera stantonii; assembly: GCF_025567065.1. Taxonomy (NCBI): domain Bacteria; kingdom Bacillati; phylum Bacillota; class Negativicutes; order Veillonellales; family Veillonellaceae; genus Megasphaera; species Megasphaera stantonii. The sequence continues at coordinate 53,305 of NZ_JAOQKD010000009.1, read as the reverse complement.
TGAAGCGGTGATTGTTAATCGTCTGGCCTGATTTTTGTTCCTGCTCGATGGCTTCATGGGCTTTTTCTTTATCAGCTGCGGCGGCTTCCAGCTTTTCTACTTCCGGCTGCGCCGCGGCCGGGTCGAGGCGTTCTGCAGCGGCGCTGCTGTGCAGGTCGAATTTATGGACGAGGCGTTCGCCGACTGGGCCGCCGATGATGCCGCCGGCGACGAGACCGAAGGTAGCTGCGGCGACGGAAATAGTCGTGCCGTTTTCAAGGCCTATTTTTTCCAGAACCGGGCCGAAGGCCGCCGACGTAGCGTGGCCGCCGACGAGGGGAATCGAACCTGTCGCAAGCCCCATGAGGGGATTCAAATCGAAGACGCTGGTCAATCCTACGCCGATGATATTTTGGCAGAGAATCAAAACTGTCGTGATTACGGCCATCTTGAATACGAGGACGCCGCCTCGCTTGATCAGGCTTAGGCTGGCCGTGTAGCCGACGCTCGTAAAGAAAAGCATCATGCAGATATTCTGCATCGTCGTGTCCTGCTCATACGTCCAGATTCCGTTCGTGTACAAGACGCAGTTGAGGATTGCAAATAAGATGCCGCCGACTACCGGAGCCGGAATACAATACTTTCGGAGAAAGCCCAGCTTGACGCGCAGAAACACGCCGACGTAATATACGATGATGGCGGCCGCCAAGGTTTGATAAATATTTAGATTTAACGATATCCCCATGCTATAAAACCCCTTCCAATTCCCTGATTATAAAATTTGATTTTGGGATATGAAATAAAAACGATAACATAGTACATCATAGCAAAGTTTTGCAGAATATACAAATATTAATGCGGACTGCATGGGAAGAAAAAAGATTACTGGCGAAATATGGACTTTTTCATGGAAGGCGAGGCGTAATAATCTTTCAGGCCGCTGCGGCCGGACGGCGAGCGGAAGCACAGGGATTGTATATCGGTGCTCCGCATATCGTACTGGATCATTCGCTGCCCGAAGGGCGAAAGGCGGTTCAGGCCTGTCCGCAGCCTCGTAATGATGGGGATTTCTTTTTTCGCTTCCTTTAAGACGGACGCGCCGAGGGGCGACAAGGCCAATACACGGCCGTATTGGGGCCCTTCGAGGTAGGCTTTTTCCATATCGGCGCGGCTTACGGCAAGGGCCGTATAGGCTCCCATGCGGCGCAGGCGGCTGTAGGCGTAGCGCTTCGTCTTCAAGGCGTCGAGCGCTTCCGGCCAGGACGTCGATTGCAGAAGGCAGCGTTGCCAGCGGTTTTCCAGGCCCTCCGAAAAGGCCGGCAAGGCGAGGAGTTCCTGCGGCGAGAGGAGGCGGCTGCGGTACAGGATGCAGTCGCCGTAGCGGCTGTAGTCGGCGTATTGGCCCTGAGAAAGGAGACGGCCTATGTCGGCCAGCTCCTTTGCTGGAAGATACGGCGCGGCATCTTCAAGGCGGCCGGCCTGCAGCTCGCGGCGAATCGCCGAGGCGCTGGCAAAGGGGCCGGTTAAGTCTGCTCCGTCATGTTTTCCTTGCCGGAGAATGGGGACGAATTCGAAAGACGGCGCGTAGCGATGAATCGCCTTGACGTATTCCAGGGCCAGCAGGGCGTTCGGCTCGCCGAGGAGCGCCGCCGTTTCCGGCGTAGTCTGACTGGCCGTGGCCTGGCTGACGTACTGGCCGTAGGTCAGCCCTGTTTGGCCGGGGCGGAAATCGTCGAGGACTGCAAGGGACGCCTGGGCGAGGCGATGAAAATCGTCGGCCGTACCGTCTTCTACGCCGCAGGACAGATGGGTACAGCCGAGGCGGGCCGCCAGCCGGACGGCACCGGCGGCAAAGCCTTCGGCGCTGGACAAGGCGTAGAGGGCCGGCAGCTCGACAACGCAGTCGGCGCCGCCGTCCAATGCCCAGGACGCCCGGGTCCATTTATCGAATAAGGCCGGCTCGCCGCGCTGGACGAAAGAGCCGCTCATGACGACGACGATCGGCGCGCTGCTGCCGAAACGGCTGCGCAGGGTGCGAAGCATATAGTGATGGCCGTTGTGAAAGGGATTGTATTCTGCAATGACGGCAATGCGGTTCATAATAGTCTCCTTTATCTGACGTTTGAGTTTCTAATGTATTGTTTATTATATACTACGATGAAGGGCGATTGAAATAAAAAATAGAGTAGAATAATATGGCTAATATGCTTGTATAAAAGGCATGACAGGAATTCATGATTGTCCTCATATTTCCCTTTTTATCAAAAGCGGAATATGCTATAATGAACGTAGTCTGGAGAAAGCATAAAATTAGGTGGTTGTATGATGAAACGATGGAAAACCTTATCTGTTGCGGCGATGACGGCGGCGGCAATGCTTCTGGCCAGCTGCGGCGGCGCTACGATGATGGAGGAATACAGCTTTGGATACGCCCAGCTGAAGGCCGGCGATTCGGAAGTATATCTCCTGAGTCCCTTTGATTTAGCCCATGTCAGACGGCAGGGCAGCGGCGCCATGATGTATGTCAACAACGACAAGCACCTGAATCTGATCGTGATGTCGGAGCCTGCCGGTGAAATGACGCCGCAGATGGCAGCCGAGCGCGACGTGGCCATGCTGGAACAGACGCCGGATATTTCGGATCTGCAAACGAAGATCACTCCGACGACAGCCGGCGGAAGACCGGCCGTGAAAGGGGAGTATACGTACCGCGAACCCCTGAACGGCCAAGTATCCGATCTCGTCGTACAGAGTCTCTTCTTTGAAGATAACGGTCAAATTTGGCACGTCATGTACATGTACCGTCAAGGCGACGGCATGGGACAGGAAGTGACCGAGTATATTTTTGGCCAAATAAAATAATTACAGAAAATGAAAGAGGGTAAATTGCATGATCGTATTGGTTGTAAACTGCGGAAGCTCGTCCTTGAAATACCAGTTGGTAAACATGGACAATGAAGAAGTCATGGCAAAAGGGGTTGTCGAAAAAATCGGCTTGTCCGATTCTTTGCTGACCCATAAATGGAATGGCCAGAAAAAAGAAATCCAGCAGTCTATTCCGGATCACCAAGTTGCTGTTAAGCTCGTATTGGATATTTTGACAGACGCAGAATGCGGCGTCATCAAATCGATGGATGAAATTGATGCCGTAGGCCACCGCGTCGTTCACGGCGGCGAAGAATTCGCCTGCTCGACGCTGATTACGGACGAAGTCATGAAAGCCCTGGAAAAATGCTCCGCTATGGCTCCGCTCCACAATCCGCCCAACATCATCGGCATCAACGCCTGCAAAGCGATTATGCCGAACGTTCCTCAGGTCGGCGTATTCGATACGGCCTTCCATCAGACGATGCCGGCGAAAGCTTTCATGTATGGCCTCCCGTATGAATTATACAAAGAAGACGGCATCCGCCGCTATGGCTTCCACGGCACGAGCCATCGCTATGTAGCCGGCCAGGTTGCGAAAGTAATGGGCGTACCTGTCGAAAAACTGCGCATCATCAACTGCCACTTGGGCAACGGCTCTTCCCTGGCAGCTATCAAATACGGCAAATGCGTCGACACGACGATGGGCTTTACTCCCCTGGCAGGCGTACTCATGGGCACGCGCTGCGGCGATATCGACCCGGCTATCGTCCTCAACGTCATGGATAAGCACAACTTGTCCACGAAGGAAATGGACGCTCTCATGAACAAAAAATCCGGCGTTCTCGGCATTTCCGGCGTTTCCAGCGACTTCCGCGATCTCGGCGACGCAGCGTCCCAGGGCAACGAACGGGCTCAGCTGGCGCTCGACATGTTCCACTATCAGGTTCGTAAATTGATCGGCGCGTTGGCTGTTGCCATGGAAGGCGTCGACGTCATTACCTTTACGGCTGGCGTAGGCGAAAATGGCATTGAAGACCGCGCCGCTATCTGCCAGGGCTTGGAATTCCTGGGCGCTAAATTGGATCCCGAACGGAACAATGTCCGCGGCAAAGATACGCTGATCAGCACGGACGATTCTACTGTCAAGATGTACGTCATCCCGACGAACGAAGAAATCATGATTGCCCGCGATACGAAAGACATCGTATCGAACCTCTAATAGGGCATATCTGGCGTCGGCCGGAAGGCGCGTCTGCTGCATGTAGTTTTTAACGCAACGTAAAACAGGGGCTGGGAGCAGGGTAGAGGGAGTTAGATTCCCCTATGCTGCTCCAGCCCCTATTTTTAATGAGGTGACACGATGAAGCTGTTATACTGGGACATAGACGGCACGCTGCTGAATACGGGCAGGGCCGGATTATACGCTATAGAAGAAGTCTTCCATACCATGCAGGGCGAAGACGCGGCGGTGCCGCCTATTTCTGCCGGCGGCCGGACGGACAATTACATCTGCCAGCAGCTGCTGTATAAAGCGACGGGCCGCATGCCGACAGATGAAGAAGTGAGCTGGTTTTGCCGGGAATATGAAAAGAAGCTGATGAAATGGCTTAAAGTCAAGCGGGAAGAAAGCGTGATCTTTGAGCCCGTCCGCGATATTTTGGCTTTTTTTGCCGACCGGCCGCCCTTTAAGCAGCTGCTTCTTACGGGAAACAGCGTCCACGGCGCGCGCATGAAGCTGGATTTTTTCGGCTTGTCGTCCTATTTTGATTTCGACCATTCCGGCTTTGCCTGCAATTTTTACTATCGCGACGATTTAGCGCGCCACGCCTATGGGCTGGCTAAGGACGCCTGGGGCGACGCGGTGGAAGAAATGTATGTCATCGGCGACACGCCCTATGATATCCAGTGCGGCAAGGCCATCGGCGCGAAGACTATATCCGTCGCGACAGGCCATTATTCCTGTGAACAGCTGGCTCATCATGAACCGTGGAAGCTCTTGCAGACGCTTCCAGGGCCGGAAGAGTTTTTAGACCTTCTCGAATCGGAATAGGAGGACGCTGATGGCTAAAACGAAGATCCGATACGTATGCGCTAACTGCGGCAGCGTGTCCAGCCGCTGGCTGGGCCGGTGCCCCCAGTGCGGAGAATGGAATACGATGATGGAAGAGCAGGCTGTGCCTGAACCGCCTAAAGGCGTCGGCGCGCGGCAGGGCAAGGGGGCGAAGCCGGCCTTGCTGCAGGATATCGCCATGGAACAGATGAGCCGCGTCCGGACGGGCATCGGCGAATTGGACCGCGTGCTGGGCGGCGGCATCGTGCCGGGAGCGCTGATCTTGCTGAGCGGCGACCCCGGTATCGGCAAATCGACCTTGGTGCTGCAGATTGCCGATGCCGTGTGCCGCCATGCCGGCGCGGTGCTGTACGGCTCCGGCGAAGAATCGGCCGGACAGATTAAGGTGCGGGCGGAACGATTGGGAATTACGGCTTCCAATCTCATCATACAGGCCGATACGTCTCTCGACGCCGTACTGCAGGAAGCAAAGCGACGCCGTCCGGTGCTGCTGATCATCGATTCTATCCAGACGATGTACAGCAGCGACGCCGACGGCATGCCGGGCAGCATGACTCAGATACGGGAAAGCACGCGGCGTCTCATGGAATTTGCCAAGACGGAGTCCATTTCGGTCATCGTCATAGGCCATGTCACGAAGGAAGGGGCGATTGCCGGACCGCGCATGATGGAACACATGGTAGACGTCGTCCTGTATTTTGAAGGCGAGCGGAATTATCAGTTCCGCGTGTTGCGGGGAATCAAAAATCGCTTTGGGTCGACGAACGAAACGGGATTGTTTACGATGGAAGAAACGGGGTTGTCCGAATTGACTAATCCGTCGCAAATGCTCCTGGCCGAGCGGTCGGCAAATCAAGCCGGCTCGGCTGTCGCCGCCGTCATGGACGGCATGCGGCCCCTTTTAGGGGAGATTCAAGCCCTGACAACGCATTCCGTTTTTGCCGTCCCGCGCCGCACGGCGTCGGGCATGGACTATAACCGGCTGATTATTCTGCTGGCCGTGCTGGAAAAGCGCGTCGGCCTGTCTTTGGGCACGCAGGACGTGTATATCAACAGCGTCGGCGGCCTGCGCGTCACGGAAACTGCCGCCGATTTAGCCGTCGTGCTGGCCGTTTTTTCCAGCCTGCGCGACGTGCCGATGGACAGCCGAACCGTCGTCATGGGTGAAGTAGGCCTGACCGGCGACATACGGCGCGTGCCCCATGCCCTGCGGCGCATCAAGGAAGGCGCGAAGATGGGGTTCCAGACTTTTATCATTCCCAAAGGAAATCTGGATGAAATCAAGGAAGGGGCTTTCCCGCAATGCCGGATTATCGGGGCGGCGACGCTGCGCGACGCGATACAGGCGGCGTTTGCAGCGACGTAGAAGCCTGCATACCCCATTCGCTGGGCCAGGAGAGGGGCTTCGTCGGGAAAAGTTTATCCTTTTGTAAAAAAATTGTGATGTCCCTGTTATTTTTGTGGTTTATTATTAAAAAGTGTGATATAGTTATGTAGTTATCGTAAATCATACACGGTGAAAAAGGAGGTGCGGCACAATGGATGTGGAACGTACGACTGGTACGAACGAAAAGGGAAAGGAACGGCGTACAAAGAAATTTAACGGCGGCAAGATTACCGATAATATCATGAGAGGCGTTATCATGCTGATCATGGCCGTGGTCTGCGTCATGATTTCCGATCAAATTATCGCGACGCCTTACTTCAGCGCGGAAATTGAAGTGAGATTTTTTCACGGCAGCGTTTTCGGCATTACGCTGCTTACCGTTATCGCTTATATCATAGGCGTCGTCCTGGGGATAGCGATTGGCTATCTCATTTCTCCCTTTGTCCTTCATTTGATTTGGAAGATCATTCACCGTATCGAATCGGGAATGAGCGATTTCGAAAGCCAGGACCTGATAGTCGGAACGCTGGGTTTGCTTTTTGGACTTATTATTGCTAATTTAATTGGGCTGGCGTTTGCCCGACTGCCTATTATCGGCGCTTACGGTCCTATCGTGTTCAGCATCGTGTTCGGATATGCCGGCATGAGCATTGCTATCCGCAAGCGGGCTGATATTTTGGGGCTAGTCGGTTCTATCCGCCTGGGAAAACAGAATAAAGAACCGAACGTCAAGCGCCAGCACAATGAGTTTTCCGGAAAGCTTCTCGATACCAGCTCGATTATCGACGGCCGCATTGCGGAAATCTGCAGCACCGGATTTCTGGAAGGGCCGCTGCTGGTTCCGGTCTTCGTCCTGGAAGAGCTTCAGCTTATTGCCGATTCGTCGGATTTGCTCAAGCGGAATAAAGGACGCCGGGGCCTGGATATTTTGAAGCAGATGCAGGAAGACAATTACGTCGAAGTCAGGGTTATCAACGATGATTTCAGCGATGTCCAAGGCGTTGACTCCAAGCTCGTGCGGCTGGGCCGTCAGATCAACGCCAAGGTCGTGACGAACGATTACAATCTCAATAAGGTAGCTGCCCTGCAGGGCGTCGTCGTCCTGAATATCAACGATTTGGCCAACGCGCTGAAACCGGCCCGTATTCCCGGAGAGCAGATGGAAGTCTATATCGTAAAGGCCGGGAAGGAAGAAAATCAGGGCGTAGCATACCTGGACGACGGCACGATGATCGTCGTTGAAAATGGCCATAAATATATCGGCAAAAACGTTCCTGTCACAGTGACGTCGGTGCTGCAGACGTCGGCAGGCCGGATGATTTTTGTAAAAATTACGGATGAGTAGGTGAATTTTTTGAAAGTATCTGTTATCGTCGTAGCCGCCGGTTCAGGCCGGCGTTTTGGATATGAGCGGAATAAGCTCTTTTATCCATTATGCGGCAAACCGGTGCTGGCGCATACGCTGATGCACGTTTTTTCGGCTTCGTCCGTCGACGAGGTCGTTATCGTCAATGCCGAACGGGATCATGAGGATATCGTATCCATCGTCGAGTCTCTCCACCCATCCATGCCGGTGCGGTATGCCTTAGGCGGAGCGGAGAGGGAAGATTCCGTGTACAATGGGTTAATGGCGACGAGCCGCGACGCCGATGTCGTCATGGTTCACGACGGCTCGCGTCCTTTTGCCGGGCCGGAATGGTACGACAACGCCGTCGGGGTTATGGCCAAAGCCAAGGCTGCCGTTTACGCCATTCCCGTCAAGGATACGGTAAAGGAACGGGAAATTGCCGGCGGACAGGGGCTGCAGACGGTGCGGACCCTGGACCGGAGCCGGCTTATTGCTGTGCAGACGCCGCAGATATTTCACCGCGACGTATTGATACAGGCTCACGAGTACGCTAAAGAGCACCATATCAGCGGAACAGACGACGCGTCTTTAGTGGAAGCTTTGGGAGAAAAGCTCTTTATTTTGCAGGGCGACGAGCGGAATCACAAGGTTACGACGATGGATGACGTGCCTATTCTGGAATTTTATATGAACGGCCCGACGGAACACCGCGTCGGCAGCGGCTACGACGTCCATCCCCTGGCGGAAGGGCGGAAGCTCGTATTGGGCGGCGTAGAAATCCCCTTTGAACGGGGACTGGCCGGCCATTCCGACGCCGACGTGCTCGTTCATGCCGTGATGGACGCCTTGCTCGGAGCGGCAGGACTGAAGGATATTGGCACGTATTTTCCCGATTCAGACGCAAAGTTTAAGAATATATCCAGCCTGCTGCTGCTGGAAAAAGTGCGGCAAATCCTGATTGAAAACAGCTGCCGGGTTATCAACGTCGACGTGACGCTGATGGCGCAGCGGCCAAAGATCAAAGATTACGTGCCGCGCATGATTGAAAATATTGCCGGAGCTCTTCAGATAGACGAAGCTGCCGTGTCGGTCAAGGCGACGACGACGGAACGGCTCGGCTTTGTCGGCAAGGAAGAGGGCATGGCCGCCCAGGCTGCGGCGATGGTCCTGAAATATAGAAATAAATAGCATTTTATGGGAGGAATTGTTCATGACACAAGAAGTTCGCGTTCGTTTTGCGCCGAGCCCGACAGGCCCGTTCCATATCGGCGGTGCTCGTTCGGCGCTGTTCAACTATTTGATGGCTAAGCATACGAACGGCAAATTCGTAGTACGCATTGAAGATACAGACAGAAAGCGTTCGACCAGCGAGTCGGAAGAAAATATCAAGGAAGCCTTGAAATGGCTGGGCATTACGTGGGATGAAGGCATCGACGTCGGCGGCCCGGACGGACCGTACCGTCAGACGGACCGCCTGCCGATTTATCAGAAATATACGGAAAAACTGCTGGCCGAAGGAAAGGCCTACTATTGCTTCTGCACGCCTGAAGAATTGGAAGCGGAAAAGCAGGAACAGATGAACCACGGCGAAACGCCTGTATACAGCGGAAAATGCCGCAATCTGCCGAAGGAAACGGTAGAGCAGTATTTAAAAGAAGGCCGTCCCTACGTCATCCGCGTCGTGACGCCGAAGGATGAAACGCTGGAATTCGACGACCTCGTCCGCGGCCACGTGGCCTTTGATTCCAATAAGGTCGGCGATTTCGTCATCGTCAAGTCCGACGGTATTCCCGTCTACAATTACTGCGTCGTCATCGATGACGCCCTCATGCGGATTACCCACGTCGTCCGGGCGGAAGAACATTTGTCTAATACGCCGCGCCAGCTCGTCCTGTACCATGCCCTGGGATTCCCCGTGCCGACCTTTGCCCACGTATCGTTGATTTTAGGTGCCGACAAGAAAAAGATGAGCAAACGCCACGGCGCTACGTCGGTGCAGCAGTACCGCGATATGGGCTATCTGCCTGACGCGCTGGTCAATTTCCTGGCCCTTCTCGGCTGGACGCCGGACAGCGATCAGGAAATCTTCAGCCGTGAAGAACTGAATCAGCAGTTCTCCTTAGACCGCGTAGCGAAGAATCCGGCCGTATTCGACATCGAAAAGCTGAATTGGATTAATTTCCATTATATGAAGCAGCTCACCGCCGATCAGCTGCTGGCCCTCTGCCTGCCCCATCTCCAGCAGGCCGGCTATGCCTCGCAGGAACCGGACGCCGCTGAGCTGTCCTGGCTGAAGGACGTCGTTTGGGCGATGCGCGAGCACGTCCAGTACGGCGCGCAGATCGTCGATGCCGTCCAGGTATTCTTTACGGAAGACTATGCTCCGGAAAATGAAGAAACGGCGGCCGTATTGAAGGAAGAAACGGCTCTGGCCGTGCTGACTATGTTCCGCGATGAGCTGGCGGCTCTGGACGAAGTAACGGCCGACACGGTACAGCCCTTGTTCAAGAAGATTCAAAAGGGCCTGAAGGTCAAGGGCAAATTCGTATACATGCCTATCCGCGTCGCCATTACCGGCGTGATGCACGGCCCGGACCTCAACGTCATCGTCGCCCTCATGGGCCGCGATAAAGTGCTGAGCCGGTTGGAGCAGAGCGGTTTGCTGAACCAATAAGGGCTTGACAGATTAGGGAATATTCGCTAATATAAGTAGCACATAGTAATAAATAATGTATATCTAAATGCAATGACCAAAATGATTTGCAGACGAGCGCTACAGAGAGAACGGGCCTGGGCTGAGAACCTGTTTAGATGGCAGAAGCTGCAAAGATGCCTTTGCGAGCAGATCAGGTGAAGCTAGTAATCTGGTCCGGATGCACCCGTTATGTGCTTTGAGATTATGGCGATGCCATAAAAACAGAGTGGAACCACGGGCCACCGTCTCTGTAAAGGGATGGCGGCCTTTTTGTATTATCAAGGAGGTTTACCATGAGAGAATTAAAAGTATATAATACGCTGACTCGTAAAAAAGAAACGTTTACGCCCGTCACGCCGGGACAGGTCAAGATGTACGTCTGCGGCATCACGCCGTACAATCATTCCCATATGGGCAACGCCCGTCCCTTCGTCACCTGGGACGTCATCAAGCGCTACCTGGAACACCTGGGCTATGAAGTAACGCATATTCAGAACTTTACCGACGTAGACGATAAGATCATCAATGCGGCTAACGGCGAAGGCGTAACGTGGGATACGATTTCCAACCGTTATATTGCGTCGTACTTCGACGTCATGGACAAGCTCCATGTCCGCCGGGCCGACAAATACCCCCGCGTATCGGAGCATATGGAAGAAATCATCCACATGATTGAAGTGCTCATTGAAAAGGGTTTCGCATACGTCATCGACAACGACGTATATTACAGCGTGGAAAAATTTGCCGGCTACGGCAAACTGAGCGGCCGCAGCCTCGACGACATGATGGCCGGCGCCCGCATCGAAGTAGACGACCGCAAGCACAATCCTATGGACTTCGCTTTGTGGAAAGGCGCTAAGCCGGGCGAACCGTCTTGGGAAAGCCCCTGGGGACCGGGCCGTCCGGGCTGGCATATCGAATGCTCGGCTATGAGCAATAAGTATCTCGGCGATACCTTTGATTTCCACGGCGGCGGCAGCGATTTGATTTTCCCGCACCATGAAAATGAAATCGCCCAGTCCGAAGCGTATACGGGCAAGAAGCCTATGGTCCGTTACTGGCTCCACAACGGCTTCATTACGATCAATTCGGAAAAAATGAGCAAATCCCTGAATAACTTCTTCCTGGTCAAGGATGTACTGGAACATTATAATCCGGACGCCCTGCGGTTCTTCCTCATTTCCAACCATTACCGCAGCCCCCTCGACTTCAGCGACGAACGGCTCGAAGAAATGACCCGCAGCCTGGAACGCCTCGGCACGTCGATTGACAACGTGCTGGAACTGCTCGACATGCCGGCCGGCGCGAAGTCGGAAGAAGCGGCGCAGCTCATGGCTGACGCCAAGGCCAACGAAGAAGCCTTTGAAGAAGCGATGTGCGACGATTTCAACACGGCTCTGGCCAGCGCGGCAATGTTCGATTTGGCGAAGAAGGTCAACATCTATAAAGACGCCGTCGTCAACAACGGCGTGCCCGTCGATTCGTCCGTCGTATCGGAAGTAAAGCGCATTTTCAAGACGATGACCGACATCCTCGGCATTTTGGAAGAACGGTGGAGCGGCCAGAAAGGCAGCGCCAGCAGCAAGGATTACAACGACCTGATGGACGCAATCCTGGAAATCCGCCAGGAATGCCGGGCGCAGAAGCAGTATGCTTTGGCCGACGCCATCCGCGATAAGCTGGCAGCCTTGGGTATTACGATTGAAGATTCTCCTCAGGGAGCGCGTTGGAAAAAGTGAAATTTAAACAGCTTCAAGCCTTAAAAGGACGAGCCTATGCGGCCTTTGCCAAAGGCGAGCGGCTGGAGGTGCCTGAACAGGATGCCTCGCGGCTCGACCCGATTTCCCTGGCCTTTGTCGGCGATGCGTATTACGCCCTGTATCTGCGGCGGCGTTTGGTGCAGACCGGCATTCCCAACGTGCAGGTCCTGCACCTGCTGGCTTCGGAATTCGTTTCGGCTAAGGCCCAGGCTTATGTGTACCGTCATATCAAGGAGACGCTGGATGAGACGGAAGCTTCTGTCTGCCAGCGGGCCCGCAATGCCTATTCACAGGCGCCGAAGAGCGCGTCCGTCGCCGAGTATCACGACAGCACGGCGCTGGAAGCCCTGGTGGGATACTTGATTATGGCGGAAAAGTCCGTCCGCCTCGATGGGCTTATGGATGAAATATACAGGTTTACGAAAGAATATTGTGCAATAAAACATGGAGAAAAGGTGTAACCATGAGCGACGAAAGCATCATTGTCGGACGCAACAGCGTGACGGAAGCGCTGCGTGCCGGCCGGTCCATTACAAAACTATATATAGCTGCCGGAAATGACGCGCCGCCGCTGCTGCGTATCCAGGAGCTGGCCCGCGAGAAGGATATTCTCATAGAACGCGCGCCGGCCAAGATTTTGAATCATCTGGCGCCGGGGAGCCGCCATCAGGGCGTCGTCGCCTTCGCCGCTCCCGTGGCCTATGCCGATTTGACCGACGTATTGGCCGACGTGGAAGCGGCGGGACGAACGCCGTTTCTGGTGCTGCTGGACGGTATTGAAGACGTGCACAACGTAGGCGCTATTATCCGCACTGCCGAATGCGCCGGCGTCGACGCCGTCCTCCTGCCGAAGCGGCGCAGCGCGCCGATTAACGAAACTGTCGGCAAGACGTCTGCCGGCGCCGTCGAGTATATGCCTATCGTACAGATCGGCAACACGACGCAGACCTTGAAGAAATTGCAGAAGCGGGGCTTTTGGGTTATCGGCGCCGATATGGACGGCAGCGTCGATTATTTTCACAGCTCTCTGACCGAGCCTATCGTCCTGGTCATCGGCAGCGAAGGCCGGGGCATATCCCATTTGGTAAAGGAAACATGCGACGTTCTCGTGCAGATTCCCATGTTCGGCCAAGTTAATTCCCTCAATGCTTCCGTGGCGGCGGCCCTTTTGATGTATGAAGCCGTGCGCCAGCGGCAGGCGGTGGCGAAATGAAGGATTTGCTGATCGTCGACGGGTACAATATCATTTTTGCCTGGGACGAGCTGAAAAAGCTGGCAGCCCAATCGCTGGACCACGCGCGGGAGAAGCTGACGGATACCCTTGTGAGCTACGGCAAGGCTAAGGGATATAAATTGGTCCTCGTCTTTGATGCGATGTACACGGACGAGGCGGAAAAAAGCATGAAAATCGGCAGGGACTGCGAAGTCATCTTTACGGATAAAGAGGAAACGGCGGACAGCCGCATCGAACGGCTGGTCTACGAGCACCGCAACGACAAGCGCATCATTTACGTCGCTACGTCCGACGGCTCGGAACAGACGCAGGTGCTGGGCACCGGCGCGTACCGCATGCCGGCGAGAGAGCTTGCCGAGGACGTAGAGCGGACGCGGAAGGAAACGGCGGCCTACGACCACCGCAACGTATTGAAGCATGGCGGCCAGCGCAACGAAGTCGTGTACCGCGTGCAGGACGAAGACGTGCTGAGAAAATTAGAAAAAATTCGCAGATCGAAATAGTAGAGGTATAATATGCAGGCAGAAATGCGAGAGGAATTTCCCCGGTCGGACAGATTTGAAGGGATGAGCGACGAAGAAATCGTTCAACTGGCGCAGCAGGAACAGGACGGCGAGGCGATGGATTACATCGTCAATAAGTACCGCAACTTTGTGAAATCCAAAGCGCGGGCCTATTTTCTCGTCGGCGCCGACCGCGACGACATCATTCAGGAAGGCATGATAGGCCTGTATAAAGCGACGAGGGACTTTCGCGGCGACAAGCTGGCCTCGTTCCGGGCCTTTGCCGAGCTGTGCGTTACGCGGCAGATCATTACGGCTATCAAGACGGCGACGAGGCAGAAGCATATTCCCCTCAACTCGTACGTATCCTTGAATAAGCCGATTTATGAAGATGAATCGGATCGGACGCTGCAGGATATTCTGTCGGGAATTCGCGTCAGCGACCCGGAAGAGCTCGTCATCAGCAGGGAGGAATTTGCCGACATCGAGCTGAAGATGAACGAAATCCTGAGCGACCTGGAATGGCAGGTGCTGACGGCCTATCTGGAAGGGAAGTCCTACAACGAGATGTCCAAAGAACTGCATCGCCACGTAAAATCCATCGACAACGCCCTGCAGCGCGTCAAGCGCAAGCTGGAACGTTATTTGGAAAACCGGGATGGAGAAAATAAATCGGAACCTATTGATAGAAAAGGCAAATGAGTGTACAATAGTATCGTTAAGCATGTGTTGTAAGGAGGATTAGCGTGATTACTGTATTGGAAATCTTAGTTGTCATCTTGTCTCTGATTCTTATCGGCGTTGTCGTAGCCCAAAAAAGCAAGACTCAAGGCATGGGCGCCGGCTTCGGCGGAGGCGCGGAAGACCTGTTTGGCAGCAGAGCCCGCGGTATGGACGCATTGCTGTCTAAAGTAACTATCGTCGTATCTATTGCCTTTGCAATCGTGACATTGATTTTAGGCAGATTGCTGAATACATTTTAATGAACGTTATGGCCTGCGGCGTCGTCGCAGGCTTTTTTCATATGCAGACGAACGACAAAGAAAGGGTATGTATAAAGAGTATGAATTTGAAGTTGTCCCATGATATAATGGATATATGTAATATGGAACCGGACGGCGTTACCGTAGAAGACTGCGCCGAGCGGCTGCGTCTGGCCGGCGGGGAGCTGTCCGAATTGTTTGAAACCTTTGAAGAGATGATAAGGAGGGGAAGTCTCGTGAGAATATCCGAAGAACGCTACGGAGCGTCTACGCGGGCTCAGGAAATCGTAGGCATATACAAGGGATATACGCCTACCTTTGGATTTGTCCTCTGCGAGAATATGCAGGACGACATTTATATTGCCGAGCAGTACCGGCACACGGCTATGAATAACGACAAGGTAGCTGTGCGCATTATTCAGAGCGGCAGCGGCCGCCATAAAACGGAAGGGGAAATCATCCGCATTGTCGAGCGGGCGAATAAGACCCTGGTCGGGACCTTCGAGCGGGAAAAGCAATGGGGCTTCGTTCGTCCCGACGACGAACGGATTCGGGAGGATATCTATATTCCCCTGGATAAGACGGCTGACGCCCGCAGCAGCGCCCGCGTCCTCGTGACCATTACGAAATGGCCCGAAGAGGGCCGCAAGGCCGAAGGCGAAGTGACGGAAATACTGGGGTATGATGGCGACAAGGACTTGGATATAAAAGTCATCATGGCCCGTCACGGCCTGCCCTTTGCCTTTCCCGACGACGTATTGAAGGAGGCCGACTCCATCGACCGGACTGTCGTATTGGAAGACGGCCGCCGCGATTACCGTCATCGCCAGCTCATTACGATTGACGGCGAAGACGCCAAGGATTTGGACGACGCCATCGACGTGGAACGCCTGTCCAACGGTAATTACCGCTTAGGCGTATACATCGCCGACGTGAGCTATTACGTACGGCCCCGCACGCTGCTCGACGCCGAAGCGTACGAACGCGGCACGAGCGTATACCTCGTCGACAGGGTCATTCCGATGCTGCCGACGGTTCTTTCCAACGATATGTGCAGCCTCAATGCCGGCCAGGACCGCTATTCCATGACCTGCGTAATGGAAATCGACAAGGAAGGCAAGGTCGTAAAGGCCGACATCGGACCGGCCGTCATCCGCGTCAAACGGCGCTGCAACTATAAAGAAGTCAAAAAGGCCCTGGTCGACGATATTATCCCCGACGACCTGCAGCCCTTTATGCCTATGCTGCGGGACCTGCAGGACGTGGCGCAGATTTTGAAGCAGATGCGGCTGCGCCGCGGCGCTATTGATTTCGATTTTCCTGAATATAAAATTATCCTCGACGAAGAAGGCAAGCCCTTGCGGCTGGAAAAGAGAGAGCGGACGATTGCCGAGCAAATCGTAGAAGAGTGTATGCTCATCGCCAACGAGACCGTCGCCGCCTATTTGAGAGACAGCGAAAATCCGGCCGTATACCGGGTGCACGAAACGCCCGAGCCGGAACGGCTGGAGATGATGCGCACCGTGCTGGCCAGCTTTGATTTGCCTGTGCCGTCGGGCGACGACGTCAAGCCCGCCGATTTCCAGAAGCTGCTGAAGCAGTCTAAGGGGACGAGCGCCGAACTCGTCGTGCAGACCATCGCCCTGCGCTCCATGCAGCAGGCCCGGTATTCGACGAATAACGCCGGCCACTTCGGCTTGGCTTCGGAGTGCTACACCCATTTTACGTCGCCTATCCGCCGCTATCCCGACTTGATGGTGCATCGTTTGATCCGGCAGAATAAGCAAAGGGGCAAGCTGACTCAGGAAGAGGCCCAGCAGTCCCTGGCGTACCATACGATCGCCGCCGATCAGGCCAGCTCCCGCGAACGCATTGCCGTCGAGGCCGAACGGGAAACGGACGATTTAAAGAAGGCCCAGTACATGGTTCCCTTTATCGGCCAGCCCTATGAGGCTCATATTACGGGGATTACGTCCTTCGGCCTGTTCGTCGGTCTGGAAAACGGCATTGAAGGATTGGTTCACATTTCCCTGCTGACCGACGATATTTACGAGTTCGACGAAGGGACGTATACGATGCGGGGACAGCGCGGCGGGCGCGTATATCATCTGGGCGACATGATGGAAGTGACGCTGGCGAAGGTCAACGTCGAAAAATGTGAAATCGATTTTGTTCCCGGCAAGGTAGAATCGCTGGAGGATTTGCGGCAGCTCATGGCGGCCGGCGCCGAACGGCGGCACAGGAAGAACGGCAGCCGGAGCGGCAAGCAGGAAGTGACGAAGCGAAACTGGTTTGCCGACGCTGCAGATTCCCAGAAAGGGAAGAAAAAGAAGAAGGACAAAAAAGGCAAGAAAAAAGACAAGAAGGATAAAAAACGCAAGGGCAAGAAGTCCAGGAAAAAATAGGAGGAACTGCCAGTGGCACAATCACCGAGTGGCGTAAAATATATTACGGACAACCGCAAAGCACGCCACGATTATTTTATTCATGAAACCTACGAAGCGGGAATCGCCTTGACGGGGACGGAAGTGAAATCCCTGCGGCAGGGGAAGGTCAACCTGAAGGACAGCTTCTGCCGCATTGAAAACGGCGAGGTGTTTCTGGTCGGCATGCACATCAGCCCCTACGACCAGGGAAACCGCTTCAACCACGACCCGCTGCGGACGCGGAAGCTCCTGCTTCATAAGTATGAAATACTCAAGCTGTTAGGGCGTATTAAAGAAAAGGGATATACCTTGATTCCCCTGAACTTATATTTCAAAAAGGGCAAGGTCAAAGCGACGATCGCCTTGACGACAGGGAAGAAGCTGTATGACAAACGGCAGGCTCTGGCCGAAAAGGAAGCGAAGCGGGATATTGAACGGCGTATGAAAGAACGCCGCTGATATGAAATCAAACGAAACCTCTGAATGGCAATGGATGCCGTTCAGAGGTTTTTCCATTTCTTTTTAGGTTTACGATTTCAGCTATGTGTTTCTAAAACATGCAAATAAATGCTGCTAAATGCAATTATTTACAGAGAATTTGCAATATATTTTCTAGAACTACATATAGATGCCGTAGGATATAGGTATAGCAAGACATTATATGGAAAGCATCATATTGTCGTACACACAGGAGGAAATGGACATGAATATGAAACGGTGGATGAAAGGCATAAGCGTATCTTTAATGCTGGTAGCTGCAGCCGCAAGCTTCGGCGGCTGCGGAAGCGCCGGAGGCGGCAGCGGGCAGCAGCCCTTTACGATCGCCTACGCGCCGAACGAATCGACGGAGCAGAGCGCCGATGCCCGCAGTGCCTTATCGGCAGATTTAGGCAAAGCATTGGGACGGGAAGTAAAGGAAATCAGCGCGTCCGACTACAACGGCATCATTGAAGCCTTGCGGACGAAAAAGGCCGACATGGCTTATTTGGGAGCAGAGGGCATCTCTCTGGCAAACCAGCGCTTAGACGGTAATGTAGACGTCATCGTCATGAAGGCCCCTGACGGAGACAAGGCGAAGGCCCTGTATCATTCCGTCTTCATTACGAGGGCAGACCGTTCGGATATCAATTCCCTTCAGGACGTAAAGGGCAAGAAGATGGCCTTTGTCGACCCGGGCTCCACGTCGGGCAATCTCATTCCGACGAGCATGCTCATGAAGGCCTTTGCCAATGAAAATCTCGACAGCGAAACGCTACACATGAACGAAAAGTTTTTCTCGTCGGCTATGTTCTCCGGTAAGCATCAAGCCAGCATTCAGGCCGTTGCTAAAGGTGACGTAGATGTGGCTGCTGTGTCAGATCAGATTTTGCAGGCTGAAATTAACAGCGGCAATGTTCAGGCTGGAGACATCAAGGTCATTGCCACTTCAGATCCGATTCCTTCAGAAGGCATGATCATTCGTGCTGATATGGATCAAAATCTGCGCAAGACACTGACGGATTTTCTCCTGCAGTATAACAACGAAGATTATTTCACAAAGGTTATTAAAGTAAAAGGCGCTCGCTTTGTAGAAGCTTCTAAAGCCGATTACCAGCCCATTATCGAGCTGAATCAGCTCCTCAGCAAGTAAGGAGGCCGGCTCGCATGAATTGGACAGAAGAGCAGCCAGTCGTCGTATTTGAACATGTAGGCAAGCGGTATGGAAACGGAACGCTGGGATTAAACGATGTCAGCTTTTCCGTATATCCGGGAGAATTTATTGCCGTCATCGGCCCATCCGGCGCCGGAAAGTCGACGCTCCTCCGCTCCGTCAACAAGCTCCACGACGTGACGGAAGGGCGCATACTCATCGGCGGCGAGGATATTTCCCAAGCCCGGGGCAGCCATTTGCGGACGCTGCGGCGGCAAATCGGCATGATTTTTCAGAATTACAACCTGGTGTACCGTTTGTCGGTACTGCAGAACGTGCTCCACGGCCGTCTGGGCTACATGGGCTCCTTGCAGGGGATGATAGGACGGTACCGGGAAGAAGATAAGGAAAAGGCCGTAGAATTACTGAAAGAAATCGACATGGGCGATTTCCTCAATACGCGGGCCGCCGACCTGTCGGGCGGCCAGAAGCAGCGCGTCGGCATTGCCCGGGCGTTTATGCAGGAGCCGCAGATTCTTCTCTGCGACGAACCCATTGCTTCCCTGGATCCGTCGAGCGCTAAAATCATCATGGATATGATTTATTCCATGGCCTCGCGCCGCCGCATCGCCTGTCTGGTCAACCTGCATCAGATCGACGTGGCTAAGGCCTATGCGACCCGCGTCATCGGTCTGCGGAAGGGAAGAATCGTCTTTGACGGCCCGCCGGGCGATATGGGTGACGACGTGATTCAGGCTATTTACGGCGTATCGGCCGACGAACTTGCGATAAAGGAACGAAACCTATGAAACAGAACGAATCTCATGTAATCTATACGATGACCGGGCTCATGGCGGCGGCCTTTATCGCCGCCACGGCCTATACCGGCTTTAACCCGGCAGAAATCATACCGCAGCTGGGCGAAGGATGGAAGTTCTTTACGGAAGACTTTCTGCCGCCGCAGGTATCGTTCAGCGAAGCCGTCATGGAATGTATTGCCGTGACGATTTCCCTGGCCATATCGTCAGCCTTTGTCGCGGCAGTGCTGGCCGTCGTGGCCGCCGTATTCGGCAGTGAAAAGACGTCGCCGTCCCGGTACGTTGCCGGCGTCATCCGCGGCGCAGCTACCTTCCTGCGCAACATTCCGACCCTTGTCTGGGCCTTTATCCTCTTTTCCTCCCTGGGCGTCGGCACGAGCGTAGGGTTTATCGCCCTGGTCATTACCAGCTTCGCCTTTATGACCCGCACGTTTATCGAGGTTATTGACGAAATTCCTCAGGACACGTTAGAATGTATGGAAGCCGTAGGTGCTGATTTCTGGCAGCGCATGTTCCAGTGCGTGATTCCCTGCTGCATAGCCGGCTTTATTTCATGGTTTCTCTATTGTCTGGAAGTCAATATCCGCGCCTCGACCATCGTCGGCATGGTGGGAGGTGGCGGCAGCGGCATGGTCCTGCTGTCGTATCTGAAAGCCTTTAAATATCCGCAGGCCGCCGGCATCATCTTGATGATTGCGGCTATTGTCATCTTGGTAGATATCATGACGGGATGCTTGCGAAAGAGAGTGATGAATCCATGAATATAGAAGAAGTTACGGCTGTAGATTCGGCCGTGAGGCCCGAGAAGAATGGGAAGAAAAAGATAGATGTCGGCGTCCGCGGGGGAGATCATTTCATCGCCTTGTTCCTGGCCGGTACGGCGGCAGCCGCCGCGGCGTCTCTGTACATGCTGCACATTGACTGGCTGCAGCTGGCGGAACGTTCCTCCGGCATCGTTGAAATTTTTTGGAAAATGGCTCATATGACGACGGACAGCGTCGACTTTACCCTTCTTTCCTTCGCCGATACCTTTTCCATTATGGTGCTGGCTACGGTGTACAGCATATTCCTCGGCCTCGTCTTCGGACTGCTGGCTGCGGAAAACGTCGTCGGCAGCAGGATTGCCGCCGGGGCGGTCAAGGCCTTCTTTACCTTTCTGCGGGCTGTGCCGACGCCCGTATGGGTTCTGCTGATGCTGGTCTGCTTTGGATTCGGCCCCGTAGCAGGCGTTACGGGTTTGTCGATTCACACGGTGGCTTTTTTTACGCGGGCCTTTTCCCAGGCCTTCGAAGACGTGCCGCAGGATACGATAGACGGCTTGGCGGCTTTAGGCGCGACGCGCTGGCAGATTATCTGCTGCGGCCTGCTGCCCAGTGCCGTCACGCAGCTCGTCGCCTGGATTGCCCTGCGGTTTGAAATCAATTTTGCCGAATGCGCGATTCTGGGGATGGTGGGAGCCGGCGGCATCAGCTTCGCTATTTCTACGAGCATACAAAACTATCAGTATGGACAAGCGGGACTCGCCGTTTTTCTGGTATTCGCCTTCGCTTTTTGCTTAGAACGCGGCTTTTTGCTCGTCAAGCGGTCCATGCAGTAAAAGGAGTGGTAACGTTGGAATTTTATAATCCTGTACGCATCCTTGCCGGACATGACGGCTTGGAAAAGCTGGCTCTTTACTTGGAGGAAACGAGCCGGGAGAAGAAGATTCTCCTGCTGACCCGCGGCATGGATTTCTCTCAAAGTCCTGCCGGACAGGCTTTGCGGAAGGCCTTAGCGGGGCGCGATGTCCGGGAAGAGGAGCTGACTCTTTCCAATCCCGACGTGGCCGATATGGCCGCGATGCTGGAACGGGTTGGCGGCGAACCGTACGGCCTCATCCTCGCCGTCGGCGGCGGCAGCGTCATGGATACGGCGAAGACCCTGGCCCTGGCGATTCCTGCTGGCATTCGGGGGACCGAAGGGCTGCGGGCTTTTATCGCCGCAGAGGCGTATGAAGCGGTGCAGCCTATTCCCTGGATCGGCGTGCCGACGACGTCCGGCACGGGCTCGGAAGTGACGCCGTGGGCGACAGTATGGGACCGGGAACGGGAATGCAAGATGTCCTGCAGCTATAGTCATAACTTTGCGGCCCTGGCCGTCGTCGACCCCGTATGCACGGCGACATGTCCCGCAGCGCTGACGATATCATCGGCGCTGGACGCCTTGTGCCACAGTACGGAGTCCTTCTGGGCCCGTCGGTCGAATGAAGTATCCCAGACCTTTGCCTTATTGTCTATCGGCCTCATTCGCCGCCATTTAGAGGACTTGGCGGCTCATCCGGACGACGCGGCGCTGCGCCTGCTCATCGGTAAGGCCAGCTTATATGCCGGACTAGCTTTCAGCAATACGAAGACGACAGTCTGCCATTCCGTATCGTACCCCATGACGGAAAAGTTCGGCGTGCCTCATGGCACGGCGGCGGCTTTGACGCTGGGCGATTTCATGGATTTCAATAAGGCGGCGATTCCTCGCTATGCTGAGCTGTTGGAAGCATACCAATGCGCTTCGGCGGCAGAGGTCAAAGACTGGGTATTCCATATGCTATCTCTCGGCGGCTTTGCCCTTCGCCTGCGGGACTACGGCATCGGCAGCGGCGATATTCCTTACATCGTCGGTCACGCTTTCACCAAGGGCCGGGCGGACAACAATCCCGTCGCCGTACAGCCCGAAGATGTGCAGGCTGTACTGGAACGTATTTTTTAATCGTGACGATGAAAAAAGCTTGAAACAAAGGGACTTTTTAGAGTCCCATGTTTCAAGCTTTTTCGTTTGCAGCGATTAATATATGGTCATATTCTTTTCTTTGTACTGTTCAAAGATCTTGATGGCCTCTTCGCGGCCCATCTGCCGCAAGGCCAGCGTATCTTCGTCGGCGCAGCCCCGCTTGATGAAATCGTAAATGAAGTCGTCGCGGAAGCCGATGGCGGCGGCGTCTTTGGCGCTGTTGCCGTAATACACTGTTTTAATATTCGCCCAGATGATGGCCGAAAGGCACATGGGGCAGGGTTCGGCCGACGTGTAGAGCTCGCAGCCCGATAAGTCGTACGTGCCGAGATTGCGGCAGGCGTCGCGGATGGCCTGTATTTCGCCGTGACAGGTCGGGTCGTTGTTTTTCAATACTTCGTTATGGCCGCGTCCGACGATGACACCGTCCTTGACGACGACGGTGCCGAAAGGTCCGCCGTGGCCTGTTTCTAAGTTTTTTGCCGATTCGCTAATGGCTTCGTCCATGAAATTCATCGTATATCATTCCTCCGTGATTTGCAGATTTCTTTTTACGCCTCGCATATTATACCATAGGCAGGCGGGAAAACGAAATGGTTTGGGCTGCCGGCCTTGTTTTGTATGAATGAATAGATAATCAAAACGATAAATGATATAATAAGAGAGATATTTTGTATTATGTGTGCTACAGAAATTTAGGAGGACTACTATGAAGTGCCGCTATTGCGATAGAGAAGCCGTCTATGACGACGGCATGTGCGAATCGTGCCATCGCTTGTACCAGCAGTACGAGCAGGCCGAAGCCAAGGTTATGTCGGATCACGAACGGGACAGCTTCCGCGGGCAGACGATTGAGGAAGATGGTACGGTACGGGACGAACAGAAAGCCTATGAGGAACAGATGCGCGAACAGCAGCGCCGCCGTTCAGGCGTGCGCATCATCACGTCGGGATTGTCCTGGCGCGTCAAGCTGGCCCTGGGCTTTATCGTATTCTGCATCGTCGCCGTCATCATCAGCGCCCTTGGCTTTATCATCATGGCGATGCCCTATTTGCTGGGCGCGCTGGTCATTTATTTTGTATATAACATCGTCAAGGCGTTTCTGCATCGGTAAGAGGAGGCTGACATGAAGGAAACATTGTTGATTATAGATGGAAGCAGCCTGTTATACCGGGCCTTTTACGCCATCCCTTCCCTGACGGACAGCCAGGGCCGGCCGACGAACGCCGTGTACGGCTTTTTAAACATGCTGCTTAAATTGTACGAGCAGCTGGAGCCCCATTACGTAGCCGTAGCCTTTGACAAGGACAAGCATACCTTCCGAAACGACTTGTACGACGGCTATAAGGCGACGCGCAAGCCGGCGCCCGACGATCTGCGGCCCCAGTTCCCCTTGATACGGGAAGTACTGGAATGCCTGGGCATTCATGTCCTGGAGCTGGAAGGCTATGAAGGCGACGACATTATCGGCACCGTTGCCCGGCAGATGGAAGCGAAGGATTTTCATATCGACATCGTGACGGGAGACCGCGACGCGCTGCAGCTCGTCGATGAAAACGTCACGGTCCATTTGACGAAAAAGGGTATTACGAATATGCTGGCCGTTACGCCTGACGTCATGGCGGCGGAATACGGCTACGCGCCGTCCCAGGTCGTCGACATGAAGGCCCTCATGGGTGATACGGCCGACAATATTCCCGGCGTTCCCGGCGTCGGAGAAAAGACGGCGGCGAAGCTCATCGCTCAATTTCAGCATGTAGAGACACTGTACGACCGTATCGGCGAAGTGAAGGGCAAGAAACTGCAGGAAAAGCTGGCCGACAACAAGGACAAAGCTTTTTTGTCCAAGGAACTGGCGACGATCTGCTGCAGCGTGCCCGTCGAGTATAGTCTGGATATGTTCCTGCCGCAGCCGCGCAAGGAAGACGTATCCGCCTTGTTCCGCAGCCTGGGCTTTAAAAACATGCTGTCCCGGTTCGCTGCCTTCGACCGCTTTGCATCCTTAGCTGATGAGGAACCGGCACAGGACGTATCCCTGCAGCTGCTGGACGACTTGCAGCCCCAGGACTTGGCCGGCCAGGTCGTCGCCGTAGAAGGCGTGTATGAACCGGCCGCGCCCCTGCCTGTGCTGAAGGCCTTAGCCATTGCGGGAAATCAGGGCGTCTTCATCGTGCCGGCAGGACGGGAAGGAGAGTATCTCTGTGCTTTGGCAGATGCGGCCTTAGTCGTCACGTCGCAGGGCAAGCAGCTCGTCAAGGCGGCGTCGCCCTATACGGACAAGCGCCTGCCCTTGGCGGATATCATACTGGCGGCGTATTTGCTGGATCCGACGCGGACCGCCTATGGCCTGGCGTATTTATCGGAAAAATTTGCCGTGCCGCTGCAGGAAGGCGGCGACGAAGCCCTGCGCCTGGCCGGCGACGCGCAATTTTCCTTCGACGTCTGGCCCAAGGCGGCAGAAGCCCTGGAGCTGGCTGGCTTGACGACCTTGTACGATACGATTGAAATTCCCTTGATTCATACGCTGGCCGTCATGGAAATGAACGGCTTTACCGTCGATACGGAACGGCTCATGGATATGGAACGGGAGTTGTCGCTGGAAGCGGACAAGCTGGAAGAGGAAATTTACGACGATGCCGGCGAGACCTTCAACATCAATTCGACGAAGCAGCTCGGCGTCATCTTATTTGAAAAGCTGGGATTGCCGGTTATCAAGAAGACGAAGACAGGCTATTCGACAGATTCGGCCGTATTGGAAGCCCTCATGGACCAGCATCCTATGATCCCGAAAATACTGCAGTTCCGGGCTTTGAAAAAGCTGATTTCCACCTATCTGGACGGCTTGGAACCCTTGATTTCCCGGGAAACGGGCCGCATTTACACGTCCTTTAACCAGATGGTTACGGCGACGGGCCGCCTGAGCAGCTCGGACCCGAACTTGCAGAACATTCCTATCCGAACCGAGCAGGGACGCAAAATCCGCTCCTTATTCGTGCCGGGCGAAGGATACGACTACATCGTATCCGGCGACTACTCGCAGATCGAGCTGCGCCTTCTGGCTCATTTGTCTCAGGACCCGACGATGATCGACGGCTTCAAGAAAAATCAGGACATCCATCGCCGGACGGCGTCGGAAGTCTTCGGCATTCCCTGGGACGAGGTCACGCCGGAGCAGCGCTCCCATGCCAAAGCCGTCAATTTCGGCATTATTTATGGCATCAGCGACTTCGGACTGGCCCGCAATATTTCGATTTCCCGTCAGCAGGCTAAGGAATACATCGATTCCTATTTCGCCCGCTACAGCACGATTCACGCTTACATGGACAAGCTCGTGGCGGAAGCCCGCGAAACGGGGATGGCCAAGACCATGTTCGGACGCATCCGCACGCTGACAGATATTAACAGCAAGAACTTTACGCGCCGTTCCTTTGCCGAGCGGACGGCGATGAACACGCCTATCCAGGGCAGCGCCGCCGATATCATCAAGCTGGCCATGAACGCCGTTCAGGACGAATTGGAACGCCGCAGCTTGCGAAGCCGCCTTCTCGTGCAGGTTCACGACGAGCTCGTCCTGGAAGTGCCGGCTGACGAGCGGGAAGAAGTGGAAACGCTGCTGAAGGATACGATGGAACACATCGTGACCTTGTCGGTGCCCCTGGTCGTCGATATTCACTGCGGCCGGAACTGGGAAGAAGCAAAATAGGAGGAGTTATATGCCTGAATTGCCGGAAGTAGAATCGGTGCGCGCCTATATTGAAGCGCACGCAGTGGGAAAACGGATTGAAGACGTACGGCTCTTGCTGCCGCGCCTGGTGAAAAACACGACGCCTGAAGAATTTTGCCGCCTATTGACGGGACAGACGATATCAGCTGTCAGCCGTAAGGGAAAATATTTGCTCCTTCGCTGCAGCGGCGGTCCGTCTCTGCTCGTGCACTTGCGCATGACCGGCAGCCTCATCTATCAGGAGGAGTACGAAGAAATACGAGGGCAGCGCATTATTTTCGCATTAAATGAAGGATATATCCTGTATCGCGACGTCCGCACCCTCGGGTGCCTGTGGCTCGTGCCGCCGGAGGGGCCGACGGGTATTTCCGGCTACGATTCGCTGGGACCTGACGGCAACAGCAACGAATTTACTCTTTCCTATTTGCAGGAGTCCCTCCAATCGTCGAAGCGTTCCGTCAAATCCTTTTTGCTCGATCAGACCTGCGTAGCCGGCTTGGGCAATATTTACGCCGACGAGGCGCTGTTCCTTGCCGGCGTCAGGCCCCAGCGCCGCTGCTGTGATATAAGCCCCGACGAATGCCGCAGACTCCACGAGGCCATTGGGGTCGTGCTGCGGCAGGGATTGGCCCATGGCGGCACGACGATACGCGACTTTATCAGCGGCAATGGCCAGGAAGGGTCGAACCAGGCCTTTTTGCAGGTATACGGCAAAGAAGGGACGCCGTGCCCGCGCTGCGGCCATACGATTATCTATACGAAGTTTGCCGGCAGGGGAACGCATTATTGCCCTCACTGCCAGGTGTAAGGAGGAACTTGTCATGTATCGCATTGGATTGACCGGCGGGATTGCGTCGGGAAAAAGTACGGTCGTATCGATGCTGAGGGAGCTCGGCGCGTCCGTCGTGGACTGCGACGTCCTGGCGCGCGATGTCGTGCGGCCCGGCACGAAGGGGCTGGCTGCCGTAGCGGCGGCCTTCGGCCCGAAAGCGATAGGAGAAGACGGGACGATGGACCGGGCCTATATCGGCGGCGTCGTGTTCAACGACGCTGAACGCAAGGCGGAACTGGAAGGCATTTTATTTCCCTTGATTTACGAGCGAATCGACGAAGAACTCCGGCGCATAGATGAAGGGGAGAAGAAATCCTTCGTTTTTCTTGACATGCCCTTATTATTTGAGATAGAATATCAAGCGTATGTCGATGAAGTATGGCTCGTATGCGTAGACGGGCCGACGCAGCTGGAACGGCTCATGGCCCGGAATCATTTTTCACGGGAAGAAGCGGAGGCCCGCATTCGTGCGCAGATGCCTGCCGAGAAAAAACGCGCCCTGTCGCAGGTCGTTATCGACAACAACGGCGCCTTAGCTCAAACGGAAGAACAGGTGCGGGCGCAGTGGGCGCTGCTGATGGATAGAATTCAAAGAGGATAGGAGACGGCGTTGAGACGGAAGACCCAGACAAAAGATAAAATTATCATAGCAGTAGTGCTGGCGTGTTTTTCAGCGACCTATTTCTGCTCGTGGAAAGACGACGTGCTGCGGAAATTCGTCTATCCTCTTCAATACGACTACATGGTGCGCCAGTATTCGTATGAAGACGGTGTCAGCCCCGCCTTGGTCGCGGCGGTGATTCTCGTGGAGAGCAAGTTCAACGAAGACGCCTTTTCCCATCGCGGCGCTTCGGGGCTGATGCAGATCATGCCGGAAACGGGCGAATGGATTGCCGGAGAAATGGGAATCGAAAATTTTACGCCGGACCAATTGACAAATGTGCAGACAAATATTAAAATGGGTACGTGGTATCTGGCCTATCTTCTGCATGAGTATGACGGCAATAAGGTATTGGCCCTGGCTGCGTATAACGCCGGCCGCGGACACGTCGACTCTTGGATGGAAGAATATGGTTGGGAAAAAAATTTTTCAGAAATTGAAAAAATACCCTTTACAGAAACGCGAGAGTATGTTAAGATAGTTTTGTTGAATGAACAGCAATACAAACATCTTTACAAGTTTTAATTGACTATGCGGTTGTGGCGGAATGGCAGACGCGCTGTCTTCAGGCGGCAGTAATCTTTCGATTGTGTGGGTTCAACTCCCACCAACCGCACCATTTTTTCTCTTATGGATGAAGCATTGATTGAAACATTCAAACAATGGAATATTGCATCTATTCTCCCACTTCAGGTGGGAGATTTTCAGTTATTGACGGAATATCGCATGGTGCAGGAAAACGGCGGCGATAAGGAGTACCTGCTGTTTGCCTATTGCAACGTCGACAATAACTGGTCTGTACGGGCGATATTCAATCCCGATTCGGAAGAGTTTTCCGTCCGCACGGACATCGGCATGCTGGAGTTTGCCCTGATCGAGTTTATTACCAGTGATTTCGCCATGTTCCGGGCGATGGTGGAAGACCGGCTGGCCCGGATCATCCGCGACTACTATGTAGAGCCGAGCCGTAATTTCAGCGTCATACTGAAGAACAAGGGCCTGCCCGACGTAGACTGGGATGAGTTCCTTCCGGCAGAATACGGCGGATTCCGCTGCCTCATCCGGCCGAATCAGGCCGTGCGGATTATTAACGGCTCCTACATGATTCTTTCCTATTACCAGAAAGAGTCGCGAAGCGGCTTGTCCGTCATGTACAACGTCCTCCGCGACGATTTTTTTGCAGAGCGGCGGATTCATAACTTTCCAAATTTGGTTCATGATTTTGACGGCTCGTCCCTGGAGGGACTGAAACGGGCGCTGCAGCAGCGTCTGCTGCCGGTGCTGGACTCTATTTCGGCCGATATATCCTGATTTGCCCTTGCGGCGTTGTCATAAGGCGGCTGAAGTGGTATACTAAACGTAATTTAGATTCTTTTATGTGAGAGTGGGTGCGAGCCCACTCTTAACTTTTACCTGTATGAATTTTTAGAAGGATAGCTGGTGAATGGCATGAAGCGTGAACATATTGAAACAATGATTTCTCAGGAAGTAGAACGGATTATCAGCGGCACGGATTTGGAATTGGTCGACGTCGAATATGTCCGCGAAAAAAACTGGTACCTCCGCGTATTTATCGACAAAGAAGGGGGCGTCGATCTGGAGGACTGTCAGGCTGTCAGCGAAAAGCTGAGCAAAGTCCTCGATGAAAAGGACCCTATACAAGAAAATTATCTGCTGGAAGTATCGTCTCCGGGACTGGACCGCATCTTGAAAAAGGATAAGGACTTTGTCCGCTACGCCGGCAGAACCGTGGATATTCACTTTTTCCAGCCCTACAACGGCAAAAAAGACCTGGTAGCCGATTTGGTAGGGAAAGGCGAAGACGGCAAGCTGACCGTCCGGGTCGATGGAAATGAAGAGATATTAGATATGAAAACTATATCGCAGGTTCGTCTGCATATTGATTTTTAATGGAGGGTGTAACCGTGAATAAGGAATTGCTCAATGCTATTGCGTTTTTGTCTAAAGAAAAAGGGGTTTCGACAGACGTCATCTGCGACTCCCTGGAAGCCGTGCTGATTACGGCCTATAAGAAGGAGCCGGAAGCCAACCCCCTGGCCGACGTAGAGCTGAATCGGGAAACGGGCGATTACCGCATCGTAGCGGCGAAAACCGTCGTGGAAGACGTCGTCAACGACCATGGGGAAATCTCCCTGGCAGACGCCCGCAAGCTGAACCCGGAATACGAAGTCGGAGACGTAGTCAACGTCGACGTAACGCCGTCCAACTTCGGCCGCATCGCCGCCCAGGCGGCCAAGCAGGTCATGATCCAGCGCCTCCGCGAAGCGGAACGGAGCATCGTCTACGACGAATTTTACAATCGTACGGACGACATCATTACCGGCTTGATTCAGCGGATTGAAAACAAGAACGTCTATGTCGACTTGGGCAAGGCCGAAGCGATTCTGCCGGCGTCGGAACAGATTCCGACGGAAACCTACACGGTCGGCCAGCGCATCAAATGCTATGTCGTAGAAGTGCGCAAGACGACGAAAGGCGCGCAGATCCTCGTATCGCGTACCCATCCTGGCTTATTGAAGCGGCTCTTCGAGCTGGAAGTGCCGGAAATTTACGAAGGCGTGGTGGAACTGAAATCCGTAGCCCGCGAACCAGGCCGCCGTTCCAAGATCGCCGTGTATTCCCGCGATGAAAATGTCGATTCCGTCGGCGCCTGCGTCGGCCCGAAAGGGAGCCGCGTACAGAATATCGTGACGGAACTGCAGAACGAAAAAATTGATATCGTCAAATGGGACGAAGACCCGGCCGTGTACATCGCCAATGCCCTGAGCCCGGCTCAGGTCGTTTCCGTTACCGTCGACGAAGGAGAAAAGGCGTCGAGCGTCGTCGTTCCCGATTATCAGCTGTCCCTGGCCATCGGCAAGGCCGGCCAGAACGCCCGCTTGGCGGCCAAGCTGACGAATTGGAAAATCGATATTAAGAGTGAAAGCCAGGCCGCTGCCCTTGCCAGCGAAGAATCTTCTTCGGCTGATGAAGAAGTGGAACAGGAAGACATCCTGAGCGAATTGGATATGCCGGCGGCTGAAGACGGACAAGGCGAAGCCTGAGGAGGTATAGATGAAAAAGAAAAAAATACCTCTGCGAGTCTGTGCAGGCTGTCAGGAACAGAAGAGCAAGAAGGAAATGATCCGCGTCGTCCGCACGCCGGAAGGCGCCGTGGAAATCGACAAGACCGGCAAGAAATCCGGGCGGGGCGTGTATATCTGTCAGAATTCGGCCTGCCTGGAAAAAGCGTATAAAGAACATCGTCTGGAACGGTCTTTAAAGACGAAGGTGTCCGACGAAATTTATGAAAGCCTGCGGCAGGAATTGTCATGACCGCGCAGGAACGGATCGGCAATCTGCTTGGCCTTGCCTGCCGGGCCCGCAAGACGATTTGCGGCGATTTCGCGGCGGAGAAGCATTTGAAGAACCATACAGTTCCCATGCTGTTTTTGGCAGCAGACGGCGGAGCCGACAACGTGGAAAAGTACCGCCGCCTGGCAGCGCGCAAGGGGATTGCCGTTGTAGATATATTGACGAAGGAAGAGCTGGGCAGGGCCGTCGGAAAGATGCAGAACGTCGTCGTTCTGCTGACGGACGCCGGTTTTGCCAAGGCTGTAGATAAAGTGTTGAGAACGACTGAAAAGGGGGTAACTAGATGACAAAACGTGTATACGAAGTTGCAAAAGAATATGGCGTATCCGCCAAAAACGTCATCAAAGTGTTAGGCGATCATAATATCAAAGCTGGTAATTTTACGGGCATCGACGATTCGATGAGAGCCATATTAGATAAATCCTTTAAGGAACCCAAGAAGGCTGAAAAGCCGGCAGAACAAAAAAAAGGAATGGAAGGAACTGGCCGCAAAGTGAACGATAACAACCGCGCTAAGCAAGCGAAACCGCAGGAAGGACAAAAACAAGGAAATTCCCATAAGCAAAATCGTCCTGAACAGGGAAACAACGCCAAAAAGCAGGCTCAGCCGGCGCGGAACGGCAATAAAAATCAGCAGAGCGGTTCATCCGGCCAGAATCATCAGAACAATCGCGGCCAGGACAACAAGAAAAACGCCGGACAGCAGAACGCAAAGTCGTCCGGCAATCAGAACAACCGTCAGAATGGGAATCAGCAAAATAAGCAGAACCAGCAGAACAACGGCGGCAAGCGGACGAAGTTCTTCGGCCGTTCTTCGCAAAACGGCGACGAAGGGCAGAATGCCGGCCGCAGCGACAATAAGAAAAATAAGCGCAACCAGAATAACAATAACCCCAACGGCAAAAACAACAGACCTCACACACTTTTATCTAACGTGTTGAACAAAGGCAAAAATAAAAATAACAAGAACAACAAGAAGCAGGGCGGCCATCACGATATGGGCGGCGGCGAACCGGCGAAGAAAAAGAATTACCCCACGTCTATCGAGCTGCCGGAAACGATTATCGTCAAGGATTTCGCGGAAAAGCTGGGCCGCGAAGTCGGCGAAGTCATTAAAAAGCTGCTCATGGGCGGCATTATGGCGACGATCAATCAGGAAATCGACTTTGAAACGGCTTCTTTGATTGCCGACGAATTCGGCGTAACCGTTACGCAGGAAGCGCCTCCGGAAGATCCGACGGAAATCGAAGAAATCGTCGACGCGCCGGAAACGCTGAAGGTCCGTCCGCCTGTCGTTACGATTATGGGCCACGTCGACCACGGCAAGACGAGCCTCCTCGACGCGATTCGCCAGACGAACGTGACGAGCCACGAAGCTGGCGGCATTACGCAGCATATCGGTGCTTACCAGGTACGCTACAACGGCAAGAAGATTACCTTCATGGATACGCCGGGTCACGAAGCCTTTACGGCTATGCGCGCCCGCGGCGCCCAGGTTACGGATATCGCCGTCCTCGTCGTCGCGGCGGACGACGGCGTTATGCCGCAGACGGTCGAATC
Source organism: Megasphaera stantonii (assembly GCF_025567065.1). NCBI lineage: Bacteria > Bacillati > Bacillota > Negativicutes > Veillonellales > Veillonellaceae > Megasphaera > Megasphaera stantonii. The sequence continues at coordinate 20,688 of NZ_JAOQKD010000009.1, read as the reverse complement.
CATTAACCACGCCAAATCGGCCGGCGTTCCCATCATCGTCGCCATCAACAAAATCGATAAGGAAAGCGCCAATCCGGAACACGTCATGCAGCAGCTGACGGAATACGGCTTGATCAGTGAAGAATGGGGCGGCGACACGATTATGGTTCCCGTGTCGGCTCATAAGAAAATCGGCCTCGACGACTTGCTGGAAAACATCCTCGTCCTGGCGGAAGTTTCCGAATTGAAGGCCAACCCGAACCGTCCGGCCCAGGGCGTCGTCATCGAAGCGAAGCTCGACAAGGGCCGCGGCCCCGTCGCGTCCGTCCTGATCCAGAAGGGCACGCTCCACGTCGGCGACACGATTATCGTCGGTCCCTGCTTCGGCAAGGTCCGCGCCATGAACAACGAACGGGGCGAACGGGTTAAGAAAGCCGAACCGTCTATCCCTGTGGAAATCCTCGGCCTCAACGACGTGCCCGAAGCCGGCGATATCCTCGACGTGACCGATGAAAAGACGGCCCGCAGCGTAGCGGAAAAACGAATGGAAAAGAAACGTTCGTCGGCCCTCCACGTCAATGCGAAGGTAACTCTCGACGATTTGTTCAACCAGATTCAGCAGGGCGAATTGAAAGAACTGCCCCTCATCATTAAGGGGGACGTACAGGGTTCTGTCGAAGCCCTGAGCCAGTCCCTGCTCAACATTAAGAGCGACGAAGTGCGCATCGCCATCGTCCATGCCGGCGTCGGCGCTATTTCCGAATCGGATATCATGCTGGCCTCGGCATCCAACGCCATCATCATCGGCTTCAACGTCCGCCCGGACGCGGCGGCCCGCAAGGCGGCGGAACACGACAACGTCGACATGCGCATGTACCGCGTTATTTACGACGCCATCAACGACGTGGAAGCGGCTATCAAAGGGATGCTGGAAAAGAAATATGAAGAACACATTATCGGCCGCGCCGAAGTCCGCAAGGTCATTACGACGCCGAAGGTCATCGTCGGCGGTTCCTACGTCAAGGAAGGCAAGATTACGAACAACGCTAAGATCCGCCTGATCCGCAACGGCATCGTCATTCATGACGGCGAAATCGACGGACTGCGCCGCTTTAAAGACGACGTCAAGGAAGTGGCTTCCGGATACGAATGCGGCATTACCCTTGAAAAATACCGCGACATCAAGGAAGGCGACGAAATCGAAGCCTATGAAATGGTGGAAGTCGCGCCGGAATAATAAAGTGAGGAAATACATATGGGAGAATTGCGAGTCCGCAAAATACAAGAATTCATCAAGCAGGAAGTTTCCAACATCCTGCTTCGAGAATTAAAAGATCCGCGCCTCGGCTTCGTCACTGTGACGGACGCGCGGATTACCGGCGATTTGCGCGAAGCGACGGTATACGTCAGCCTCTTTGGCAAGGCTGAGGAAAAAGAAAATACCCTGAAAGCGCTGAAAAACGCGACGGGCTATATCCGCACGGAAGTGGGCCGCCGCTTGGGCATACGCTATTCGCCGACTATTGAATTTAAAGAAGATACGTCTCTCGATTACGGCATGAAAATCGATAAAATACTTCGTGATATAGAAAAAAAGGACTGAGTTTCATGAATTGTTCATCTCAGGAAGTACGCCGTATTCTGGAACAGCATGACCGCATCGTGCTGACTGCTCACGTCAGCCCCGATGGCGACGCTATAGGCAGCCTGCTGGCGATGCAGGAATGGCTGGAAGGCCTGGGCAAGGAGGTTGTCGTGGCCGTGGACGACGACATAGACGACAAGTTTTTCTTTCTGCCGCTGGCGGAACAGATACGGCGTCCCGACCAGGTGCAGACCGACGCCTCCTGGCTGACCGTCGTGCTCGATGCGACCGGCATGGATCGCATCGGCGCGGCTGATGCCTTGGCGAAGGGGAAGGTCCTGAATATTGACCATCATATTTCCAACCTCCATTTTGCCGATTGGGAATATGTGCGGCCGGACTGCGCTGCAACGGGCGAGATTTTAACCGAACTGTTGGCGGACTGGCAGGCCGAATTTTCGCCGTCTATGGCAAACGCCTTGTACATGGCCATCGCGACGGACTGCGGGTTCTTTAAATTCAGCAATACGACGGGCCATACCTTGCGGATGGCGGCGTTGCTGGTCGAAGCCGGTGCGCAGCCGAACGTCGTTTCCGAGCATTTGGAAGCCCGGTCTTTGGCAAAGCTTCAGGCCTTGTCGGAGGTGCTGCGCCATATTGAATTGTTCGGTGAGGGACAGGTTGCCTGTCTTTCGTTTACGCCGGACTTGCTGCAGTATACGGGCGAGCATACGGGAAGCTATATTGACTACATCCGCACGATTCAGGGCGTCGACGTGGCTTTTACGGTAAAGTACGTCGGGGCGGAAGAAACGCGGGTCAGCCTGCGGTCTAAGCGAGCCGATGTCAACGCTGTCGCTTCCATGTTCGGCGGCGGCGGCCACGTGCGGGCAGCAGGCTGCACCGTGGCGGCGCCGCTGGAAGAAGCAAAAAAAATGATAGTGAAGGAACTTTTAAAAGTAAAATGATAAATGGAATCGTCAATGTATTAAAAGCGACAGGAATGTCGAGCCATGACGTAATCGGCCAGATGCGCCGCATATACGGGATGAAGAAGATTGGCCACGCCGGAACGCTGGACCCTTTGGCTGCCGGCGTGCTTCCCGTGTATCTGGGTCAGGCGACGCGGCTGATTGAATATGGAGACAACGGGATAAAGACATATCATGCAGAGTTTGCTTTAGGCTTTGCTACGGATACGGAGGACAGCACCGGCGAAGTCGTCGCCAGCGCTGCTGTCCCCGATTTGTCTGCTGAGGATATATCCTCCGTGCTGGCGTCGTTCTGCGGCGATATCGAGCAGACTCCGTCCCGTTATTCCGCCATCAATGTTAATGGCGTCAAAGCGTATAAGCTGGCCAGACAAAACGCTGATTTTACATTGCCGGGCAGGCGGGTCACGATATATGAGATCCGCCTTTTGTCGTATCAAAACGGACGGGGCGTCATTGCCGTGACATGCTCTAAGGGGACCTATATCCGCTCGCTCATCCGCGATGTCGGCGAAGCGCTGGGGACTTATGCCTGCATGACTTATCTTGTCCGCGTCCGGGCCGGCGTTTTTGATATTGCACAGGCAGCTTCGCTGGAAGAATTGGAAGCCGATCCGCAGGCCTATATCCTGCCTGCCGACATGGCGATTCAAGACCTTCCTAAGGCGGTTTGTACGGCGGAAAAGTGTGCCCGCCTCCTGCAGGGCCGCGCGGTGCCCTTTGCCGGCAAGGGGCTCGCCCATGGCGACGTGCTGCGGGTCTATACGCCGGAACGAAAATTGGCCGGCATTGCTCATTTCGATAAAGAACATCATGTCATACGTCCGCATAAGATGTTTGCCGACGTACTGTGAGGTAATTATACGATGCAACTATTCCATTCTTTTCAGGAAGTAACGAATTGCCAAGGCGCCGTCGTTGCGCTGGGGACCTTTGACGGCGTGCATCTGGGCCATCAGAAGGTCATGCGTACGGCTATCGACAAGGCGGCGGAAACGGGCGGCAAATCTGTTGTCGTCACCTTCGCAGCCCATCCTCTTTCCGTGTTGTGCCCGGAAAAAGAGCCGATACGGCTGGCTACGGTCGAGCAGAAAATCCAATATATTGCCGGAGTCGGCATCGACGCCCTGGTGCTGCTGCCTATGACCCGGCATCTTCTCGACGAAACGCCGGAGGAATTTTGCCGGCAGCTGCTGGAATATCTCTGCCCGGCGGCTATCGTCGTAGGGGAGAACTTTACGTACGGCGCAAAAGCCGCGGGGAATACGCAGACGCTGCGCGAGTTCATGGCGGGACATCATATTCCCGTCATGGCCCTGACGCTGCTGGAACGGCCGGGCCGGTCCACGCCGATCAGCAGCACGGTCATCCGCCGCCTGGTCACGATGGGGCACATGGAAACGGCAGAAGCCCTGCTGGGGCATCCCTTCGCCCTGCAGGGGAAGGTCGTACAGGGCGACCGCCGGGGACGGCTGATCGGGTTTCCAACGGCTAATATGCTGATACCGCCGCAGATGGCCGTGCCGCCTGACGGCGTATATATAACGGAAGTAGAATGGCAGGGCCAGCTGCTGCCGGCCATGACGAATATCGGCGCCAATCCGACCTTTGCCCACCAATACCGCCGCATAGAAACGCACATCCTGCAATGGAGCGGCGATATGTACGACGAGGACATCGTCGTTCGCTTCCGGAAGCGGCTGCGCCCGGAAATCCGCTTTGACAGCAAAGAAGAGCTCATAGAGCAGATGGAAGAAGATAAACGTAAAACTTTAATCTATTTCTCATCTAACGATAATTGAAAGAAACTCATATTAATGATATAATAATGACATAGGGAAACAGGGGACATTTAATCATTAAGGAGTGATTGGTAATGAAATTTTCAGACCTCGCTATGGGCTTAAAGGCTTCGGAAATCCGTGAATTGCTTAAGTTGACGACTATGCCGGAAGTAATTTCCTTCGCCGGCGGCTTGCCTGCGCCGGAATTATTCCCGCTGGAAGAATTAAAGAAAGTCGACGTAGAAATTTTGAGCAAAGAAGGCCAGCTGGCTGTACAGTACGGAACGACGGAAGGCTACCTGCCTCTCCGCGAAAAAATTGCCGCTCGCATGAAAAAGGCTTTCCAAGTCGACTGCACGCCCGAAGAAATCGTCATTACTTCAGGTTCTCAGCAGGGCCTGTCCTTATTGGCGCAGATTTTCCTCAATAAAGACGACGTCATTTTAGTAGAAAGCCCGACGTATTTAGGCGCTATCAACGCCTTTAAGCTGTGCGATCCGAAATTCGTCGAAGTTCCGACGGATGAAAAAGGCATCATTCCGGAAGAATTGGAAAAGATTTTGGCCGAATACGGCGACCGTGTCCGCTTGATGTACGTTATTCCTGAATTCCAGAACCCGACGGGCATTACGTGGCCGATGGAACGCCGCAAAGCCTTTATGGATATCGTCAACAAGTACGATTTCCCCGTCATTGAAGACGATCCGTACGGCGAACTCCGTTATGACGGCGACGTCGTGCCATCCTTGAAATCCATGGATACGAAAGGCAATATCATCTTCCTGGGTTCCTTCTCGAAGATTTTCATGCCTGGTCTGCGCGTAGCCTGGATGGTTGCCGATCCCGTTATCATTGACAAGGTTGTCAAATTGAAACAGGCCGTCGATCTCCAGTCTTCGTCCTTTGCACAGCGTCAGGCGTCGTACTTCATCGATATGTTCGATTTGGATGCTCACGTTGAAAAGATCAAAGCTCTCTATGGCAAACGCCGTACCCTCATGTATGATTCCATGAAGGAATATTTCCCCGAAGGCGTTACCTTTACGTATCCGGAAGGTGGCTTATTCACTTGGGTAACCTTGCCTGAAAACATGGATGCAAAAGAAATTATGCCGAAGGTATTGGAAAAGAACGTTGCGTACGTTCCGGGCGGCCCGTTCTATCCGAACGGCGGCAATGCAAACCACTTCCGCCTCAACTATTCCAATATGCCGGAAGACCGCATTGTAGAAGGCATTAAACGCTTAGGCGCAGTATTGAAAGAAGAAATGGGCAAATAAGTTGCACCCTGAAAGAAACGCGACGCGTCACGAAAGCGTGTAGACTGACAAAAGGCTTATAGGGCCTGCACGTATGCAGGTCTTGTAAGCCTTTTTGATGTTTTGCAGTATGGGACGTGGGCATGTATACGGTATGCGCATATTTTGTTTGACTTGTTTGTATAATCATTGTAAAATGATAATGCACGTATATTGATTTGGCTCAAGCTGAATCTGCATTTTTTTGTTGCAGGCGCATTCGTATCATAGTGAGCTGAATAAGCGATACGGTGCGTTTTTTATATGAAAGACGAGTATCGCCTCGTTGCGGTGCAACGGCGACACTACGTGTATAGTTTGGAGGCCTTATTGATAATGGATCAGCTTCAGCAGTTATGCAGACAAGTTCGAAAGGACGTCGTCGAGGCTATTTATTTAGCCGGCTCCGGCCATCCCGGAAGCTCTCTGTCGGCTGTGGAGATTCTGGTAACGCTGTATTTCACCGACTTGCTTCGGTGTATTCCGCAGCAGCCGAAATATGAGGGGAGAGATCGGTTTATCTTATCGAAAGGCCATGCGGCTCCGGCATATTACAGCGTATTAGCCCATAAGGGATTTTTCCCCTTAGACTGGCTGCCGACGCTGCGTTCTTTAGGCAGCCCGCTGCAGGGACATCCGAATATGGTCAAGCTGCCTTGTCTCGATTGCGCCGTCGGGTCCTTGGGACAGGGATTGTCCATTGCCAACGGCATTGCCTGGGCTTTGAAATACCGTCATGAAACGCCTCATGTGTTCTGCCTTATCGGCGACGGCGAACAGCAGGAAGGGCAGATTTGGGAAGCGGCGGCCTTTGCGGCCCATCATCATCTGGATAATGTCTGCCTTATCGTAGATTGCAACGGCATGCAGCTTGTCGATTCGCTGAAAACAATCAAGGATTTACAGCCCTTTGACGCCAAGTGGAAGAGCTTTGGCTGGAATGTCATGACTGTTGATGGACATGATATAGATAAACTCTATCAAGTATTGTCGGAAGCGAAGGCCCATACAGGATGTCCGACTGTCGTCCTGGCCCAGACTATAAAGGGAAAGGGCGTGTCATACATGGAGAACAAGGCCGACTGGCATGGCACGGCGCCGAATGAAGCGCAGTATGCGGCCGCCATGAAGGAATTATCTCAGGAGGTGCTGTAATGGAGTGTATACCTATGCGCGACGGTTACGGAAAGGCGCTGCTGGAATTATGCCGCCTTCACGATAACGTCATCGTCATGGATGCCGACGTGGCAAAATCGACGCGAACCGACTGGGTGCGTACAGCCTATCCGCAAAAATATCTGAATGTAGGCATTTCGGAACAGGATTTAGTCGGCACGGCTGCCGGCATGTCCCTGACGGGGTTCGTCCCATTCGTGTCTACGTACGGCGTGTTTCTGACTGGCCGGGCGTGGGAACAGATCCGCAATACGGTCGGGTATAATCGCCTGAACGTCAAATTGGGCGGCGCTCATGCCGGCATTTCCGTAGGACCCGACGGCGGGACCCATCAGGCCCTGGAAGACGTGGCGCTCATGCGGACGATCCCCAATATTATGGTCGTCGTTCCCTGCGATTATAAGGAAACGTATAAGGCGACGATGGCCGTATACGATATGACAGGGCCTTCGTATATCCGCTTCAGCCGTAATCCCGTGCCCGTCGTCACCGATGACGACACGCCCTTTACGATTGGAAAGGTCTCTGTATTCCGGAAGGGGACGGACGTTACAATTTTTGCCAATGGCATCATGGTGTATCAAAGCCTGGAAGCGGCGAAGGCCTTGGCCCGTGAAGGCGTTTCCGTACAAGTCGTCAACGTCCATACGGTCAAGCCCTTGGATGAAGACGGCATCGTATCCTGCGCCGCCGCGACGGGAGCCGTCGTCGTATGCGAAGAGCACCAGCGCATCGGCGGGCTGGGAAGCGCTGTATGCGAATGCCTGGCTCAGCGCTGCTGCGTGCCTGTCGAATTGGTCGGCATTCGCGACCGGTTCGGCGAGTCGGGCCGGCCAAACGAATTGCTGGAAGCTTACGGCTTAGGTCCCAGCCACGTGGCAGAGGCTGTCAGGGCTGTATTGAAACGAAAATAGAAAAAAGCTGTCATGAAGGAGAGGTTCTGCATCATGACAGCTTTTTATTAATAGGATAGATTTTTTCTGAACTGCAGAATCGCCCGGCTGGGGATTTGCGCGGAGAAGATGCCGATGGTCATGAGGACGCAGCCCATGAACTCGCGCATGCTCATCCATTCGCCGAGCAGAAGCACGCCGGCCAACGCGCCGAAAATCATTTCGAAACTGCAGAGGAGCGATGCCTCCGTCGGCGGGACCTTGCGCTGGGCGACGATTTGCAGGGTATAGCCGACGCCGCTGGATAAAATGCCGCAGTAGAGGATGGGTACCGCCGAGGCGACGATCATGGCGAGGGTCAGCGTTTCTCCGTAAAAGGGCATAGCGATAAAGTTGTAGCAGCCGCAGGCGATAAATTGGCCGACAGCCAGCTTGATGCCGGAAAAATACGGTACGAACCGGTCGATGAATAAAATGTGCAGGGACCAGAAGACGACGCCGATGAGATTCAGCAGGTCGCCGAAGTTGACGGCATCGCCGCTGCCGTGAAAAGCCAGCAGATATAGTCCCGACACGGCAATGAGGCAGCCGAGGATATGGGCCAGGCGCAGTGTATTTTTCATCAAGAGGCCGATCAGGGGGACGGCTACGATATACAGGGACGTGATAAATCCCGCTTTGCCGGCCGTAGTATAAATGAGTCCAACCTGCTGAAGGGAAGAGCCGGAAAACAGGAAAAATCCCAGAATCGCGCTGGCCGTTACGAGGGTCAGCCCCTTAGGCGGAGCCGCGTAGGTTTCCTTGTCCTTGCGGCGATTCATATACAGTACGGGAAAGAGGGACAGCGCGCCCAGCCAGAACCGAAGTCCGTTGAAGGCGAAGGGGCCGATCGTTTCCATGCCCGTGCGCTGGGCTACGAAGGCGCAGCCCCAGACGAGGGCTGTGAGTAAAAGCATAAGTCGATATTTCACGTGCTGATGCTCCTTTCGTATAAAAATATGCAGAACGAATTTATTATACCATGAAACCTGCGGCGAATACAGGGGCCGCCGCAGCGCCGGCAGAACTGGCCGGGCAACGGAATGGCAAAATTTCATTGCTCCTATTCATTCATATGATGTATAATATACGTAGAATTAATTTGGAGGCGAGTGTATTGTATACTAATGCATTGCTGACGGACCTGTATCAGCTGACGATGATGCAGGGGCTGTTTTTAGAAGGCAAACACGAGCAGTACTGCGTGTTTGACCGGTATTACCGGAGCAATCCGTTCAACGGCGGCTATACTGTTGTCGCCGGGTTGGAACACTTGATCGACTATGTTTCCCGCATCCATTTCAGCGATGACGACATAGACTACTTGAAACAGACGGGGATTTTCTGCGATGAATTTCTCGAATATCTGCGGACCTGGTCCTTTACCGGTGACATCTACGCCATGCCGGAAGGCACCGTGGCTTTTCCGCAGGAAGTACTCCTGCGCGTTCATGCCAAAAAAGACGAATGCCTGCTCTTAGAAACGTGCATGTCCATGATCATGAACCATGAAAGCCTCATCGCCACGAAGGCCCGCCGCGTCCGTACCGTCGCCGGCAAAGATGCGCTGATGGAATTCGGCCTGCGCCGGGCGCAGGGAGAATCGGCCGGCGTGTACGGCGCCCGTTCGGCAATGATCGGCGGCTTCAACGGCACGAGCAACGTGCTGGCCGGCGCATTGTTCCACATCCCTATTCTGGGGACGATGGCCCACAGCTGGGTTATGAGCTTTCCGACGGAGCTGGAAGCGTTCCGCGCCTACGCCCGGCAGTATCCGAACAACCTCATCCTGCTGGTCGATACGTACAATACTCTCAAGCAGGGCGTGCCCGACGCCATTACGGTTTTCCAGGAAATGAAGGAAGCCGGTACGCTGCCTAAGTCTTACGGCATCCGCTTGGACAGCGGCGACTTGGCCTACTTGTCGAAGGAAGCCCGCCGGATGTTTGAGGAAGCCGGTTTCGGCGACGCCGTGATCGCTGCGTCGAACGACCTGGATGAAACGCTTATTTCCGAATTGAAGATTCAGGGCTGCGCTATCAATTCGTGGGGCGTCGGCACCAATCTGATTACGGCGAAGGGCAGCCCGTCCCTGGGCGGCGTATTCAAGCTCGTCGGCCAATACGACGGCGATGCCTTCGTGCCGAAAATCAAGATGAGCGACAACGCCGAAAAAATTTCGAATCCAGGGATCAAAAACGTCCTGCGCATTTACGATAAAAAGACGGGCAAGATGAAGGCGGACATCATCGCGTTGGAAGGAGAAACGATCGATCCGACGCAGGACCTGCATTTGACCAGCGACAAAGCGCCGTGGCGGTCGCGGCTGATTCCGGCCAATTCCTTTGAAGTCAAGACGATGCTCCGGCCGATTTTCCTGAAAGGGAAGCTGGTCTACGACCTGCCGTCCTTGTCGGATATCATCGCCTATGCGGACGAACAGATGGACAGCCTGTGGCCTGAATACCAGCGCCTCGTCAACCCGGAAGAAATGTGGGTACAGCGCAGCGCTAAGGTTTCGGCATTGCGGGAAAAGGTTTTGAAAGAAGAATCGCTGCATTTCTTTTAAGCAGCATGAATAGGACACTGCATATTCCGGCCAACGGGATGTGCAGTGTTTTTTTATGGCATAGGCGGACTCTTGCGTACTATGATATAATACATCATATATGCGTTTCTTGTAGTTGAAATAAGAAGGTGGACGAATGAAAGGGACGATTTTGGGCGATATTGTCGGTTCGCCTTATGAATTTTGCGCAAGTCCGGTTAAGACAAAGGATTTTGTCTGGTTTGCCGAGGGTTCGCGGTTTACGGACGATACGGTGACGACTGTAGCCGTCGCGGCGGCCTTAGCTGAAGGAAAGGAATCGCGCTGCGGGTATATCGGGCCGCTGCGGCGGCAGCTGAAATACTGGTGCCGCCGATACCCAAACGCTGGATTTGGCCGGCAGTTTGCCTGCTGGTTTTCGTCGGACGACAGCGCGCCGTACGGAAGTTATGGCAACGGTGCGGCCATGCGCGTAGCGCCTGCCGCTTGGGTCGGCCGTTCGTTGGACGAGGTGCAGGCCCTGGCGGAAATTACGGCCCTCGTCACGCACGACCATCCCGAAGCCGTTCAGGGAGCCGTCGCCGTGGCGTCTGCCATATATTTAGCCCGCACTGGAAGCAGTAAAGACGATATCCGCGCCTACATGCGGCAGTATTTCTATCCCTTGACGGCTTCTCTTGATGAAATACGGCCCGGGTATACCTTTACCTGCCGGACGGCGGACAGCGTGCCGGAAGCAATAGAAGCGTTTTTGGAAAGCGGCAGCCTGCAAGAGGCGATTAGCAACGCCGTATCCCTCGGAGGCGATACGGATACGCAGGCGGCTATAGCCGGATCCATTGCCGAGGCGTTTTACGGCGTGCCCGACCGGCTGTGGCAGAAGGCCTGGTCCTACTTGCCGAAGGATATGCAGTCTGTCGTCATAGCTTTTGAAGGGCAATATATGAAGTAAGGATCGATACCATGAACAATACAGAACTGTTAACGAAATATGAAAGGCTGCGCTCTATCGTCGCCGATATGGAAAGCGTCGTCGTCGGTTTTTCCGGCGGCGTAGACAGCACCTTTTTGACTTCTGTCGCCTGGGACGTATTAGGCGATAAGGTTTTGGCCGTAACGGCTGTGTCGCCGACTTTGCCTGAAGGAGAGGAACGCGCGGCCTGCCAGATGGCGGCGCAGATGGGAGTCCCCCATGTCGTCATGCCGTCGCAGGAGTTTGAAAATGAGGAATTTGTCAAGAATCAGCCGGACCGCTGCTATATCTGCAAGAAAATACGTTTTACTGCGTTAGCGGCCTTGGCGAAGGAGCGCCAGTACCGGTGGGTCGCCGACGGCAGCAACGTCGACGATTTAGGCGATTACCGTCCCGGCATGAAGGCGCTGAAAGAATTGTCCGCCGTCGTGCGCAGTCCCATGGTGGAGGCGGGGCTGACGAAAGGGGACATACGGGAGCTTTCAAAAATGCTTGGACTGCCGACGTGGAACAAGCAGAGCGCGGCCTGCCTGGCCAGCCGGATTCCCTATGGCGTGCCCTTATCGCCCCAGCGTCTGCGCCAGGTCGACCAAGCCGAGGCGTACATCGCTCCCTTTGTGAAGGGTTCATTGCGCGTGCGCCACCACGGTGACGTCGCCCGTATCGAAGTAGGACAAGGCGAAATCTCCGCCGTGCTGCAGCATAGAGCTGAGATCGTTCAGGCCCTGCGCGGCTATGGATTTACTTACGTGACCGTCGATTTGGGCGGATATGCCATGGGAAGCTTAAACGAAGGAATCGAGACGAGGGAGGAAACATAAATGGCAATTACGAAGAAAATAAAGCAGGAAATGCTGCAGCGGTTTCAGGATCAGTACGGCATCATGAAGCCGGCTCTGCATTATACGACGCCTTTCGAGCTCATGATAGCCGTCATCTTATCGGCCCAGTGTACGGACGAACGGGTAAACATCGTCACGGCCGGCATGTTTCCGGAATATAACACGCCGGAAAAGATGCTGACCCTGGGCCTGGAAGGTCTGGAAGAAAAAATACGTACCTGCGGCCTGTATCACAGCAAGGCCAAGAACATCTTAGCCAACTGCGCTATCTTGTGCGAACAGTACGGCGGCGAAGTGCCTCAGACCTTTGACGAACTGGTCAAGCTGCCCGGCGTAGGTCGCAAGACGGCGAACGTGCTGGTCAGCATCTTATTCGACACGCCGGCCATCGCCGTGGACACGCACGTATTCCGTGTGTCCAACCGCTTGCAGCTGGCCGAGGGAAAGACGCCTCTGGAAGTCGAAAAGGGCTTGCAGAAAGCTATTCCCGAAGAATGGTGGAGCCGGGCTCATCACTGGCTCATCTGGCATGGCCGCCGCGTATGTAAGGCCCGCAAGCCGGCCTGCGACGACTGTTTCCTGGCCGACCTGTGTCCTGCCTCGTCAATTGACAAAAAAGCTAAAACTCGGTAAGATAGAACATGCTTAGGCTACAGCCATTTTAATAATGGGGGAGGGTTCATTCAATATGGATTTAAAATACGTAAAGGGCAGCTATATGGATGAAATCATGTGTGAAGGCAAGCCGGTCTTGTTCATGCTGGAAGGGTTGGAAGAAGGCCGGGACGAAGAAGCTCGCCGCTATGGCGAACACGTATGGGAATGGATTTTGGCGCACCGCTCCCGCGTTATGGCCCACGCGCCCCTCATCGCTAATTTTAAAAATAAAAAATGGCGGGCTGACGGAGAGCCCGAAGTGTCGGCAGAAGAAATCTGCGGCTACCTGCAGCGCATCAATTCTGTATATGTAACTTATAACGGCGGCTTTGATATCTTCTTCGATACGCACAACGTCTTTGAGGAACGGTCTATCGTCGTTTCTATGGGCAAAAACTTCGTCTTTAAAGGCGTTAAGCTTCTTTAATATATTGTCGAAATACGAGTGATGTGATACAATAAAAACAGTCTTGACAGTGAGGTGAAAGATAATGGCAAAACATATCATTACGATTAATACGGAATCGATTCAGAAAACGACGCAGCATGCTGGCTGCAGCGAATGTCAGACTTCTTGTCAGTCCGCTTGCAAAACGTCCTGCACCGTAGGCAATCAGGTCTGCACGAAATAATCAACATTGTTTATGAGGACGCCCTTTACCGTCAGGTAAAGGGTATTCTTGTTGTATGGAGGAATAATGACTACGATAAAACCGATGATTCACAAGTATTGTCAAAACGGCACGTACATGTTGCTGGACGTCAACAGCGGCATTATCAACGTAATAGATAAGATGACATATGATATTCTCGACGTATACGACGGAACGAATAAAGATGCGGTGTACGCGGCCTTCGCCGGCACGTATGCCAAAGAAGACATAGAGGAAACGCTGGGCGAGCTGGACGAGCTCATCGAAAAGGAGCTGCTCTTTGCGCCTATGGCCGAAGACTTCAAGGTCGTCGCCGAAGAGGAACCTATCGTGAAATCCCTGTGCTTAAATATTGCTCACGACTGCAACCTGCGCTGCAAATATTGCTTCGCGTCGCAGGGCGACTACGACACGCATAAGCGGGAGCTCATGAGCTTCGACGTCGCGAAACGGGCCGTCGACCTGCTTATCCGCAGTACCGAAGGGAAGCGGCAGCACTGTGAAATCGACTTTTTCGGCGGAGAACCGCTCATGAATTTCGACGTCGTCAAGCAGACGATCGAATACATCCGCGAGCAGGAAAAAATCCACGATAAAGTCTTTAAGCTGTCTCTGACGACGAACGGCATGCTGCTAGACCCGGCCAAGGTCAAATACCTGACGGAAAATCACATCAGCCTGATCCTGAGCCTCGACGGCCGTCCGGAAGTGCACAACCGCATGCGTCCCGACGCCGGCGGCCGCGGCTCCTATGATTCGTGCGCTAAAAATCTCGTCTACGCGGCGGAGCACCGCGACGGCGAAGAATACTACGTCCGCGGCACCTATACGAAATACAACCTGGACTTTGCCAAAGACGTGGAACACATGGCCGATTTAGGCTTTGAAGGCCTGTCTATGGAACCTGTCGTAGGCGACGATTTGTCCTATGCCATTACGGAAGATGATTTGCCCCGCATTTATGAAGAATACGATCGCCTGACAGATTTATATTTGCAGCGCATGGATGAAGGCCGCCCTTTTATCTACTACCACTTCATCATGGACTTGTACCGCGGGCCCTGTATTGCCAAGCGTCTCCGAGGCTGCGGCGCCGGCCATGAGTATATGTGCGTCGTGCCGAACGGCGACATATATCCCTGCCACCAGTTCGTAGGCCAGGACGAGTACGTCATCGGCAATGTATATGACGGCGTTACGGATACAAAACTGCCGCCCTTGTTCCGCGATATGCACGTCCTCAACAAGCCGATTTGCTGCGACTGCTGGGCAAAATTCTTCTGCAGCGGCGGCTGCCATGCCAACAATATCAAATACGGCGGAGATATCAAAATGCCGTATGCCCTGAGCTGCAAGATTCAGAAGAAGCGCATTGAATGCGCCATGTACATCCAGGCCGTATTAGCCATGCGCGGCCAAAAGGCCCGCTTATTCGGCGACGACCGGGATGACTGCGAAGGATGCGGCGCCTGTGAATAATCTGAAACGAGGTCTGGTGTTCGTCGTATTTCTCTATCTCCTGTATGCGATTGCGAAAGAGGGGCCGACGACGGAATTGGTCGGACTGCTCTTGCTGCTGGCTTTTGTCTTTGTCATGCAGTGGTGGATGAAGAGCGACCTTCGCAGGCGAATGAAAGAAAAACAAAAAGATAACATACCATAGGATGTCCGTATGTGACGCGCAGGAAGAACGCCGATTTTTCCTGCGCGTTTTTGTATTCGGAAAGAACGGCGCATTTCTTGAAAGTGGATATAGAAAATAAAATATAAAAAAAGTCTACTGATTTTGTTGACTTTATGATAAAACAGGAGTATGCTATGGATGTAAGCAAAAGTGCATCGTAAAGGTGTACTTTTAATTTGGAGTAATTGTATATTATTTATAGACGCGCAGGAGTGAAGCATTATGGCAGAATTATTAAACATAGAAGGGCTGAAAGTAGAAGTTGAAGGAAAGGAAATCTTAAAGGGATTGGATTTAACCGTTCGTGCCGGCGAAGTTCACGTCATCATGGGAACGAACGGCGCAGGGAAATCGACGTTGTTCAACGCCGTCATGGGGCATCCGAAGTATACCGTTACAGGCGGCAGTATTTTCTTCGAAGGAAAGGATATTACGCGCATGCCCGTAGACGAACGGGCTAAGGCGGGAATTTTCATGGCTTTCCAGGCGCCCATTGCCGTGCAGGGAATTTCTGTGGAGAACTTTACCCGCAGCGCTAAGAGCACGATAAGCGGCGAAACGCAGCGCATCATGCCTTTCCGTAAAAAGCTGAAAGCGCAGATGGAAGAACTGAAAATGGACAGCTCTTATGCTTCCCGCTACGTCAACGACGGATTTTCCGGCGGCGAACGAAAGAAGACGGAAATCCTTCAAATGTGCATGCTGGAACCGAAGCTGGCCATGCTGGATGAAATCGACTCGGGTCTTGATGTCGATGCCGTCCGCGTCGTGTCGCAGACCGTGGCGAAATACCACGACGAGGGGAATGCTCTCATGGTTATTACGCATCACAGTGAAATTTTGCAGGGCCTTCAGCCGGACGTGGTTCATGTCCTTATCGACGGAAAAATCGTCAAGTCCGGCGGTCCGGAATTGATCCAAGTCATCGAGGAAAAAGGCTACGACAGCTTTAGATAAAGAGAAAGGCAGGTACCATGTCATGACTACTATGGCTAATGCGGCGGAACAGAAGCGGAAAGACGAACGCAGGACGATCGAAGCGTTTTCTGATTTCAGCAATATATATAACTTTAAAAAGGACTTTACCTATTCCTATAAAACCCAGGCCGGCTTGACGGAAGACATCGTCCGGACTATTTCGGCAGAAAAAAAAGAACCGAAATGGATGCTCGATTTCCGTTTGAAATCGCTGGATATTTTTCACCATCTGGAATATCCTGTTTGGGGTCCCGATATCAGCGAACTCCATATGGACGACATCGTTACCTATGTTCGGCCCAATACGCAGATGAAAGCCAGCTGGGACGACGTGCCTGACGACATCAAGGATACCTTCGACCGGCTGGGGATTCCCGAGGCGGAAAAAACATCCCTGGCCGGCGTAGGGGCCCAGTACGATTCGGAAGTCGTATATCACAGCATTCAGGAAGAACTGGTGCAGCAGGGCGTAATCTACACGGACTTTGAAACGGCACTGCGGGAATATGAGGATATCATTCGGGCTCATTTTATGAAGCTCGTGCCGCCGACGGATCATAAGTTTGCCGCTCTCCACGGAGCCGTCTGGTCCGGCGGTTCCTATGTATACGTGCCGGCCGGCGTAGACGTATCCATTCCGCTGCAGAGCTATTTCCGCCTGAACGCGCCTGGAGCCGGTCAGTTTGAACATACGCTGATTATCGTGGAAAACGGCGCGAAGGTGCATTTCATCGAAGGCTGTTCAGCGCCGAAATACAACGTAGCCAATCTCCACGCCGGCTGCGTCGAATTGTTTGTCGGCGATGGCGCGTCGCTGACCTACTCGACTATAGAAAACTGGTCGAAGAATATGTATAACTTAAATACGAAACGAGCGATTGTCGGCCGAAACGGCACGATCAACTGGGTGACAGGGTCCTTTGGTTCCCATACATCCTGCCTGTACCCCATGAGTATCCTGCAGGGAGAAGGAGCGCACTGCGAATTTACAGGCGTTACCTTTGCCGGGAAAGGGCAATATCTCGATACGGGATCGAAGGTAGTCCACAACGCGCCGAAGACGACGAGCAATATCAATTCCAAGTCCATCAGCAAGGACGGCGGCGTCTGCATTTACCGCGGCAGCGTCGTCATCAATCCCCGCGCCGAGGGGGCGAAGGCCAACGTCAGCTGCGAATCGCTGATGCTGGATGAACAGTCGCAGTCCGATACGATTCCGGCCATTGTCGTCAAGAACGACAACGTCGATCTCGGCCATGAAGCGTCTATCGGCCGCATTTCCGACGAAGCCGTTTTCTATCTCATGAGCCGCGGCCTCAGCGAAGATGAAGCTAGGGCGATGCTGGTCAAGGGCTTCGTAGAACCTGTTTCCAAAGCTCTTCCGCTGGAATACGCCGTAGAGATGAATAATCTGATTAACCTCGAATTAAAAGGGTCATTGACCTAAGGAGGGGAGATATACATGAACGTAAAGACAAAACCTGTGATGCAACTATATAATGAGCTTCCCCGGCCCACATTTCGGACAATAAAAGTCAATAACTTGGAGCTTGAACCTCTGCCGGAACGGCCATCGGGCAGATATACGCCGCAGCATCAGCGTGAAGGGGACATTTCCCTATATTTTTATCAGGGAAACGGCATGCCCGACCTGGGAGAGTTTCAAGGGGCCAATGCCGAAGCGCTGGAACGGGCCCTGCGCCATGCCGATAAGGGATGCGCCATTGAAGCCGAAGCGGGAGCCAAGGGGACGGCCCGCTTAGTATATGAAGTAAACGACGACCATCCGACGTTGAACCGGCAGCTTCGCATTACGGCCGGAGCTGGCAGCGACGTAACAGTATATTTAGTATTTGAAGGCGGCGCCGCTGGCGGCGAGGTAAACTTCCTGCATTACATCCGTGCAGAGGCAGGCGCTCATGTCAAAATCGTGAAGGTACAGCTTCACGAAGGCAATGTCCGCCACATCGAGCACCGGTATGCCGAAACTGCCGAAGGCAGTTCCGTCGAATACGTCAGCGCCGAGCTGGGGGCAAAGGAAGCCGTCGTATATTACAAAACGGATCTCCTGTACGATGAAAGCTCCTTTGACAGCAAAAGCTTGTATTTAGGCAAAGATAAGCAAATCGTCGATTTTTCCTACTGGATTCCCATGCAGGGCAAAAAGACGAAAGCCGACGTCGCCATAGCGGGGGCTTTGCAGGACGAAGCGAAAAAAGCTTTTCGCGGCACTATCGATTTCCTGCGGGGAAGCAAAAAGGCCGTCGGGTCTGAAGCCGATACGTGCATTCTCCTGAGTCCTAAAGTCCATTCGATTTCCGTGCCCCTACTGCTGTGCAAGGAGGACGACGTCGTCGGCAATCATGCTTCCAGCGCCGGGCAGATTGACGAGGACACGCTGTTTTATCTCATGAGCCGCGGCTTCGACTATCAAGGCGCCCAGGCGATTATCGTCGAGTCCCATATCCGTCCTGTTGTCGACGCCTTAGGCGACGGCGCGCTGGCGGAGCGGGTGCTCCAAACCGTGCGAGAACGGATGAATTCCCAAGGATAGAAAGGTGATAGCTATGCTGAATGTACGCAATGATTTTCCCATTTTAACGAAACGGCACAACGGCCATCAGCTCGTGTATCTCGACAACGCGGCGACGACGCAGAAACCGCGGCAGGTCATTCAGGCCGTCGTCGATTTTTTAGAAAACCACAACGGCAACCCCCATCGCGGCGCTCATATCCTCAGCGTCGAAGCGTCGGAAGCCTATGATCAGGCGCGGGAGGCCGTGCGCCGGTTCATCAACGCACGCAGCGGCGAAGAAGTCATTTTCGTACGCAATGCGACGGAAGGGATGAATCTCATCGCTCGGAGCTACGGCGAAACGCACTTGCAGAAGGGAGATAAAATTGTCATCCCTATTTCAGAGCACCATGCCAACCTCGTGACATGGCAGCGGGTCTGCCGTGTGACCGGCGCAGAGCTGGTATACATGTATCTCGACGAAACAGGTCATTTTACGGAAGACGATTTGGCCAAGATTGATAGATCTGCTAAAATCGTAGCCTTCGCCGGCGTCAGCAATGTGTTGGGCATGAAGGTGCCGGCTGAAAAAATCATTGAACGAGCCCACGCCGTCGGAGCCGTCGTCGTGTATGACGGCGCGCAGGCGGTGCCGCATATGAAAGTCGACGTACAGGCGCTGGACTGTGATTTCATGGTCTTTTCCGGACACAAGATGCTCGGCTCTGCCGGTACGGGCGTCGTCTACGGCAAAAAAGAACTTCTTAATGACATGGAGCCCTTCCTGCTGGGCGGGGACATGATCGAATATGTACAGGAACAAACGACGACCTTCAACGTATTGCCTTTTAAATTTGAAGCCGGCACGGAAAACGTCGAAGGCGCCGTGGCCCTCCATGCGGCCATTGAGTATCTCGAACGCTTGGGCTGGGAGGCTATTGAAGAACACGAACATGCCTTAGTCGTCCGGGCTTTGGAGGGGATGAAGAAGATTCCGCACATCCGCATTATCGGCAGTACGGACCCGGAAGAAAAGACCGGCGTCATCGCCTTCATGATAGACGGCGTCCATCCCCACGATGCGGCGACAATTCTTGACAGCTACGGCATCGCTATCCGTTCCGGCCATCACTGCGCCCAGCCTTTCGGCGCTCATATCGGCGCGGAAGCGTCGAACCGCATCAGCTTCTACATCTATAATACGATAGAAGAAGTAGACTATTTCCTGGAAACGCTGCCCTTAGTGCGCAGGCAGATGGGCTACAAGGACTGAGGAGGCGGACGATATGGAAGCAATGAACGAGTTATATTCTGATATTATTTTAGAACATAACCAGCACCAGGAAAATAAGCGCTTGCTGAAGATCTATACGATGGAAGAACGAGGCCATAACCCGAGCTGCGGCGACGACATTACGCTGCAAGCCAATATCCGGGACGGCGTCATCGTCGATGCGGCCTACACCGGCCACGGCTGCGCTATCAGCCAGGCGTCGGCAGATATTATGATAGATATCATCAAGGGGAAATCGGTAAAGGAAGCTCTCCGCCTAGTCGATTTATTCTTGGAAATGATTAAGCGGAATATTACCGATGAAGACCAGCTGGAGGAATTGGAAGACGCCATAGCTCTTAAAAATATTTCTAATATGCCGGCCCGCGTCAAATGCGCCGTCTTAGCATGGCATACGCTGAAAGAAGCCGTCGAACGCGGCGAGATACAATAATTGCCGGCCTTTTAAACTGAGTATACATGCCGCCTTCAATTGCGTTATGAGAAAATGCATTGGAGGCGGCATACTTTTTTTGAAAAACGTATTGACAACAGGACGAAAAGAGGATATACTAAACAAGCTGTTGCGGCAGGGCGCCGCGGCAGGCCGGATAGCCGGTTTGCTTGAAAAGAACTTCAAAAAAAGTGCTTGACAAGCCCGAACGAGTCTGGTAAGATATACAAGTCGTCGCGAGACGGCATGGCCTTTGAAAACTGAACAGTGTGATACGAAACAATACGCCAGAGTGCGAGGTCTTAGCAATAAGATTTCAAAACAGGTAATACCAATAATAAGTAAGAACGAGCAATCAGCTCTTC
>NZ_JAOQKD010000008.1:0-98872 GCF_025567065.1 Megasphaera stantonii | reverse complement strand
CAAACGGTAACCGGTGGACAAACCGTTACTGGCGGCCAGGATGTGACCGGCGACCAGACGGTTACGGGCGACTCTACGATTAACGGCGACCAGCATGTCACCGGCACCACCACGACCGACGGTGACCAGAACGTCGGTGGCAGCCAGGATGTAACAGGTGACAGCCATGTCGGCGGCAATCAGACAGTCGACGGCTCGCAAACGGTAACCGGTGGACAAACCGTTACTGGCGGCCAGGATGTGACCGGCGACCAGACGGTTACGGGCGACTCCACGGTAAACGGTGACCAGCATGTCACCGGCTCCACCACGACCGACGGTGATCAAAATGTTGGCGGCAGCCAGGACGTTACAGGTGACAGCCATGTCGGCGGCGATCAGACCGTTGACGGTAATCAAGATATTGGTGGCAATTTGACTGTAGAAGGAAATAGCACTACTAATGGCAACTCCACTATCCATGGAAATGAAACGATTGACGGGAATTTAACAACGAATGGGAATTCTACCACGCATGGAAATTCTACTGTCGATGGTAACGAAAATATCATGGGAGATAGTCATATTTGGGGTTCCCAAACCATTGATAAAGACCAGACGGTCGGTGGAGATCAAGATGTCGAAGGTGATTCGTCTATTCAAGGAAATCAAGAAGTCGGCGGCAACCAGGATGTCGTCGGAGACTCCCATATCCAAGGCAACCAGACTGTTGATAAGAACCAGACGGTCGGCGGTAATCAGGATGTCGTCGGAGACTCCCATATCCAGGGCAGCCAGACCGTAGACCAGAATCAGACCATCGGCGGTAATCAGGATGTTGTCGGTGATTCCCACATCCAGGGCAGCCAGACGGTCGATCAGAATCAGACCATCGGCGGTAATCAGGATGTCGTTGGTGATTCCCACGTTCAGGGCAGCCAGACAGTCGATCAGAATCAGACCATCGGCGGCAACCAGGACGTCGTTGGAGATTCTCACATCCAAGGCAGCCAGACTGTAGACCAAAACCAGACGGTTGGCGGTAATCAGGATGTCGTCGGTGATTCCCACATCCAAGGGAACCAGACCGTAGACCAGAATCAGACGGTTGGCGGTAACCAGGATGTCGTCGGTGACTCCCATATCCAGGGCAGCCAGACCGTAGACCAGAATCAGACCATCGGCGGTAACCAGGACGTCGTCGGTGATTCCCACGTTCAGGGCAGCCAGACCGTAGACCAGAACCAGACCATCGGCGGCAATCAGGATGTTGTCGGTGATTCCCACATCCAGGGCAGCCAGACGGTCGATCAGAATCAGACCATCGGCGGTAATCAGGATGTCGTTGGTGATTCCCACGTTCAGGGCAGCCAGACAGTCGATCAGAATCAGACCATCGGCGGCAACCAGGACGTCGTTGGAGATTCTCACATCCAAGGCAGCCAGACTGTAGACCAAAACCAGACGGTTGGCGGTAATCAGGATGTCGTCGGTGATTCCCACATCCAAGGGAACCAGACCGTAGACCAGAATCAGACGGTTGGCGGTAACCAGGATGTCGTCGGTGACTCCCATATCCAGGGCAGCCAGACCGTAGACCAGAATCAGACCATCGGCGGTAACCAGGACGTCGTCGGTGATTCCCACGTTCAGGGCAGCCAGACCGTAGACCAGAACCAGACCATCGGCGGCAATCAGGATGTTGTCGGTGACTCCCACATCCAAGGCAGTCAGACGGTCGATCAGAACCAGACCATCGGCGGCAATCAGGATGTTGTCGGTGACTCCCACATCCAAGGCAGTCAGACGGTCGATCAGAACCAGACCATCGGCGGCAATCAGGACATTATTGGTGATTCCCACATTCAGGGCAGTCAGACGGTCGATCAGAACCAGACCATCGGCGGCAATCAGGATGTCGTCGGAGATTCCCACATCCAAGGGAACCAGACCGTAGACCAGAATCAGACGGTTGGCGGTAACCAGGATGTCGTCGGTGACTCCCATATCCAGGGCAGCCAGACCGTAGACCAGAATCAGACCATCGGCGGTAATCAGGATGTTGTCGGTGATTCCCACATCCAGGGCAGCCAGACGGTCGATCAGAATCAGACCATCGGCGGCAATCAGGATGTCATCGGAGATTCTCACATCCAGGGCAGCCAGACCGTAGACCAGAATCAGACCATCGGCGGTAATCAGGATGTTGTCGGTGATTCCCACATCCAGGGCAGCCAGACGGTCGATCAGAATCAGACGATTGGTGGTAATCAGGATGTCGTCGGAGATTCCCACATCCAAGGCAGCCAGACAGTTGATAAAGATCTTTCG
Organism: Megasphaera stantonii; assembly: GCF_025567065.1. NCBI lineage: Bacteria > Bacillati > Bacillota > Negativicutes > Veillonellales > Veillonellaceae > Megasphaera > Megasphaera stantonii. The sequence goes on along the minus strand of NZ_JAOQKD010000008.1, from coordinate 96,562 downwards.
GTAGGCGGCAACAGCCACATTAACGGAAATCAGGAAATTGATGGATGGCAGACGGTTCATGGTAATCAGGTAGTCAATGGGGATCAGGCCGTTGATGGACACTTGACAGTCAATGGCGGCGCGACTATCAGCGGCGACACCGTAATGAACGGCAACCAAGTTGTCAATGGAGACAGCACCATTACTGGCAATAGTTACGTAACCGGCAATCAGTCTGTCACGGGTAACAGCCATATCAGCGGCAGCCAGACCGTGGACGGGCAGCTGACCGTAAACGGCGGTGAAGTTATTAATGGAGATTCCACAATCAACGGAAATCAGACCGTCACCGGCGATTTCCAAGCATCCGGAAACGCTACAATCGGCGGTAATCTGGTAACCAGCGGTAACGCGGACATTTACGGCAACCAAACGGTATCCGGCAATTCTACTATTGGCGGAAATCAAACGGTAAACGGCCACTTCACTGCGAATAACGGAGAAACGATTTATGGCAGTTCGGAAATCATCGGCGATTCCCATATCGCTGGAAGCCAGACCATCGACGGCAACCAAACTGTCGCAGGCAACAGCCATGTTCAGGGCAGCCAGGTCATTGATAAAAACCTTACCGTCAACGGCGATGGATATGTCAAAGGCAACCAGACAGTCGACGGCGATCAGCTGGTTCAAGGCAACGCTGCCGTTCAGGGCAGCATAGCCGTTGGCAAAGACCTTATTGTTAAAGGCAATGCCGAAGTTGATGGAAATCAGCTTGTCAAAGGCGATTCCGCTATCCAGGGCAGCCAAGCTATCGGCAAAGACCTCATTGTTCATGGTACGTCATACGTCCATGACACAAACGTTGACGGCAAGCTTAATGTATCCGGCTCCACCTCTCTTGGCGGAACCTTGGAAGTTACCGGCCCTGTACTTATGCACAGTGATGTTGCAGTCGGCGGGAACCATTATGTCGCAGGAAGCCAGGAAGTCCTCGGAAACGGCATATATCATGGCAGCGTAGCGGTAGGCAAAGACGTTATGGTCGGCGGCAGCGTAGTAGCTAACGGTAACGTAAGCGGTAATAATCTGTACGCTGCAAACGATGTCTTTATCGGCGGACAAAGCCTCAGCAGCCGGTTTGGCTCTCTTGACAGCCGCATTAGCAAAGTCGGCGCAGGTGCAGCCGCATTGGCAGGCCTCCATCCGCTCGATTACGACCCGCTCAATAAGTGGGACTTCGCAGCAGGCTACGGCCATTACAGCGGCGCTGACGCCGTAGCAATCGGCGCTTACTATCGGCCGAACGAAAATACGATGTTTAGTCTGGCCGGTACGGTTGGAAGCGACGAAGACATGCTGAATGCAGGACTTAGCATTAAATTCGGTCCCGGCACGGCAGGAAAATCCCGCGCAGAGCTGACAAAACAAGTTGCAGAAATGCAGGAACAAAACGCCAAACTCGCGCAGGAAGTACAGACGATGAAACAAGCGCTGTATGCACTGGTCGGTATGGTCGACATGACGAAAGTCAAGGAAATGCCGGATGTACCGCAGGATCACTGGGCGAAGGATGCTGTGGATCATCTAGCCGGCAATGGGGTCATTGAAGGATATCCTGATGGAACCTTTAAAGGTGACAAGACCATGACGCGCTATGAAATCGCAGAAATGCTGTACAAAGCCTTGCAAAAAGGCGCTCAGGTAGATCCTCAAATGCTCAAAGAATACGCACCGGAGCTGGAAGCGCTTCAAGGCCAGCACAAATAGTGCCGGTTCATGCTTATGTGTATCAAATCATGCTGAATAGGCACAATTAAATACATTAAATATCTTTGGATATGAAGAAAGGCCGCTGCAAATGCGGCGGCCTCCTCCATATTCATTTAAACTTCTTGTGCCATACAGTCTTCCAAAAAGACTATTGCGATATATTTTTAACGGCTGTGGAGCACAGCGGCTAAAAATGTACCGCAACGGCGGTCTATATGTCTAGGAAAGGAGCTTGTACTATGGAAAACTTGTCTAAACGAGCTTTACGCATTGGGATTATTGCTGGCAGCATGTGTATATGCACAGCTGCCTATGCAGCGATCCCGGTTATCGACGACCAAAACATCCTGCAGCAGCTGAAAACTTACGAAGAAACAGTAAAAGTCGTCACCAATACAAAGGAACAAATCAGCCTGCAACTCAAAGAGCTGGAAAAACTTCCCTCCCATATTCTCAATGGATATAAGCAGACATTGGAAAACGGCCGGGAAAAAATTGCAAGTATCCTAAAAGAAGAAGGCACACTGCTCAGAGCAGACGCTGCCGAACAAGTGGATGTCACGCAGTATATCCAGAGCCATATCCCTGGTATTGTCGGCAACGATCTGCCCCAAACCTTGCAGTCCGCACGTTCCGCCAGGGCCGTAACGCTGGCAACACTCATGAATAACAACGAACAGACACTCAAATCCTTGCAGCAATTAATGAAGGAATTAGATGACGTCAACGATGCCCTAGAACAAGCCATGGAAGACAGCGCCAACGCGACCGGCGCCATGCAGGCCCAGCAGGCAGCGAATCAGATAGCGGCCTTACAGGCCCGTGCCCAACAGATCCGGATCACCATTCAAGGGCTGCAGGGGCAGCAGCAAGCTTTAAAACTGCAAGCGGAAGCCCAGGAAAAGAAAAATCAGCTTGACATGCAGGAAGCCCAGGGAAAAGCGGAAAAAGAAGTTATCGCCGAAATGCAGCGTAACACTGTAGAATACGCACCCGTTTCCAATCCATGGAAAACATATGGCAACCTTAAATTCTTCTAGCGAGGTGGCACAATGGACTTTTCAAATACCACAATATTCAACGATATTCTCGTCTTTTTCGAGCGAGCCAGTGTGACGGGCATGTTAAACCTTCAGCCCCATGCCAAATACTTGGTCGGCGTATTGGCGATTATTGACCTGTGCACGACTTGGACCTTATACGAAGGCGAACTTCGCATGAGCCAAATGGTCAGCAAAATTATGAAGCTTGGCGCATTTTTATTTATCATCATGAACTGGGCCGAAATCAACTACGCGATTATGGCCTCTTTCCAATATGCCGGCCTCACTGCCGCCAATATACCTACCGATTCCGTTATACAGCCTTCCAATATCATTGATAACGGCTTCAAAGTAGTTTCAAATCTCATGGACGGCTTGTCCAGCGTTGGCATGTTTAACTTTGGTAAAGCTCTCATGTACCTGATTACGATCGGCCTTGTTCTTGTCAGTTTTTTCTTCATGGCAGTTCAAATTCTCATTACAAAGATAGAATTTAACGTATTCGCCAGCCTAGCTGTTATTCTACTCCCCTTCGGTGCTGTCAGATACACCAATTTTCTCTGTCAGCGCTGCATATCTGCCGTCTTTGCCTTTGGTGTCAAGCTGATGGTCATGTACTTTATGATCGGCCTCATCCAGTCTATGGCCGGTACTGTAGAAGCCATCCCGGAAGATGCCGTAACCTTTGCGGACATGTTAAAACAGGCCGTCGGCTATGTTGTTCTCGGGTTCCTGACATGGAAAATCCCCAATCTTGCTGCCATGATGATCCAGGGCACGCCGGCCCTGGACGTTTCGCCGGCTGCCTTAAAGCAGTACAGCCAGCAAGCAGCCGGTATGCCCCGCAGCGCTGCCAGTAAAGCCTTCAGCGCTTACGGCAACCATCGGGCTACCTTGAATACAGCCCGGATACGGGCAGGCGTCGTTCCCGGCACGGTCGGCGGTACGCAAATCGAGCCCAAAGGCCGGTCTGTTGGTATGGAATATATGCGCGAATTGTTCCGGCAAAACATGGCTAACTCTATGGTCGGCAAATCCATCCTCCGCGGCGCCAACAATTCCTTGTATCGCTCTGAAGACTGGGTAAACTGGAAAACGGGCAAATATAAAGAGGATAAGCAGTCGAACCGCAACGATTACAAGGACCAGAACTGAGGTGTTGTACGTGAAACGTATCCTCGGTTTGCTTTTTATATTTACTATATGTTGGTCCGCAGCTTTTGCTTACCCGCCCGTCAGCTCCGGAACCGTTACCGGCCCTTGGATGGAAGACCGCGGTAGCTATAGCCATCATGGCCTCGACGTCGGTATCCCCGAAGGAACGCCCATACGAGCTCCCTTTGACGGTTATGCCGAAGGGGCTCCCGGCAGCGATTATGTGTACTGGGTATTAGTTACCAGTAAAAACGGCGATGCATGGCTGTTCGGGGACTGCGCCTTTGAATCGGAAAACTGCGCCCGCGGTGAAGTTAAGGCCGGCGACATCATCGGCTACGTAGGCGGCGCCTACGACGGCCCATATGGCTATTCCAGCGGCGCGCATATACACTTTGAATATCATCCCTTTGGCTATAATAACGGTATGGTAGATCCAACGCCATATCTGCAGGCGTTGGGCGTAAGCCTCGACGGCTACGTCGGCGGCGACGGGGATTTTTCCGGCGGCCTGTACGGAAAAGACGATAAAGGCGTCCCCTGGGGCGTGGAAGGGATGTATGAAATCGGCAACGACTTTAACAAAGTCATCAAAGATTTTTCCACGGCTGCCAATAAAGCGTTTACCTACCTGCAGCAGTCCATCTTCGCCTACCTGGCAGCTCTTTGCATCATTGACTTGGCGCTGCCTATTCTCATCGGCGGTATGGTCATTTCCCGCCAGCAGCTTATTACTAAAATCATGAAATATGCCGGCCTAATGGGTATCCTCTTATGCTGGCAGCAGTTTACGGACAATATCGTCTTGAATTTTATTACATCCGTCGCCGGCACATATAACGGCGGCCTCGATGAAATCTCGGCCAATATGTCGCAGCCCCAGCTTCTCCTGCAGCACGGCATCCGCATGATAGCGCCGGGCCTCAACAAAGCGGCAAGCTTCACGACCTATGAATTTGTCAATAATATTTCTACTGTTCTGACTTTGTACGTCTTTACGTTTTTAGTGATGGGCGCGTTTATCTTTCTCGCCCTGTACGTCACCATGGTCTATATCGAGTTTTACGTCTCAGCCTCTCTCTGCACGGTCACCGTCCCATTTGCAGCCTGGCGCATGACCCAGTTCTTGCCCGAAGGCAGCGTTGGCCATATGATTTCCTGCGGCCTCAAACTACTGTTGCTGTCTATCATGATTGGCTTTTGTGTGACATGCATTAAAGACGCGCAACCCCAGGAAATTTTCCAGGCAACGACAACGCAGGGCGTAACCAGCGGTACCGGCCAGACCATCGGCCCGGCAGATCTCGTCGCCATGGCTGACGAAAAGGCAGATAAGTACGGTATCCCGAAAAATCTGTTTGAGGCCATTATCCAAACGGAAAGCAGCTGGAACCCGCAGGCCGTCAGCCCTGTCGGCGCCCAAGGCTTAGGACAGCTCATGCCGGACACGGCGGCAGAACTCGGCTGCAGCGATCCCTTTGACCCAGAACAAAACTTAGAAGCTTCTGCAAAGTACGTCAAGCAGCTCTATGACATGTTTGGCGATTGGGACCTTGTCCTGGCGGCTTACAACGGCGGTCCCGGAGCCATTTCACCGGGCAGTCCTCTTCCGGACTGGGCTACGGATTATATTAACCATGTAAAGTCCAATCTGGACGGCACTTATGTATCCCACAGTCCAATCACAGCTGAACAACTTACTAAATATATCCGGTTGTGCCTGGCTATTTTCGGATTGATCTTTTTGACATGGAAAGTGCCGCGATCCATTATGCAGCACTTAGGAGGCCCCATTGAATTACCACGTACTTAAACACCTTTCTAAAGCCCAAATTTGTATGGCTGCCGTCCTCGCGGCGGCGGCAGCCATGCTCACGGCCAATACCTTTTTTGGCCCTATCTTTTATACCAACAGGACGGCATCGGCGCCCCGCGGCATCTACCTTGCCGTACCAGGCCAGTTAAGCTACGGCGATTATGCTATCGTCGCGTCGCCGACATCGATACCGGATATCCATATACAGCAAGGCGATTTACTGCTAAAAAAAGCGGCTGCCTTTCCAGGCGATACCTATGAAATGACAGCCAGCCGCCTGGCCGTAAATGGCCGCGTCTATCCCGTGTATCACCTGCCGTACCTGCCGACGCAGCCTGCGGGCAGTTATGCTGTCCCGGAAGGCACTATCTTATTTCTCAACGACCCGGTCATTTCACTGGATTCGAGATATTTCGGGCCAATTCCCCAGGCTAATATAAAAAAGAAAGTCATTTTGCTCGTCAATTACGATGCAATCCATTCATATTTTTAGGAAGTGATGTCATGAAACGCAAACTTGCAGTCCTGCTCAGCGCAACCCTCATCATTACCTTATCAGCCGGCCTGGTATCTGCCGATGCGAGGCGTATCCTCCGTCCAGGCGACCATGTCATTGACGTAAAGAGGCTGGCGGACAGCGTGAAAGAAACAGCCCAACGGGCCCAGGAATATCAGAACCAACTGGATAAGTACAAGGATATGCTGATCCTGTATTCAGGCCTGCCGGAACTCAATCAAAAAGCGAACGAAGCCGTACAAGCCATGCAGACGCAGCTCTCCGGAGCCAGCTTAGTCCTTAAGCAAAACCTGTCTCTTGACGACAGTATCCTGCGAAAACGCCCCACGGCTAATGAAACCTATCAGCCAACCCATATACGGGAATACCAGCAAAGCCTGCTCAACGAGCAGCAGCTTGCAAACAAAGAGGCCCTAACAGTGTATCAACGCACATTACAGCAGGCCCAGGAGAGGGAAGAAGCCATAGCAGACATTGCCGCCACGGATACGGACGGCATCGTCGGAACCCGGCAAAAAACAGCAGCCATGGCAGCGCTCCAATCCCTGCATGAAACAGACGAAGCCCGTGCCGCCGGCGCCGCACTTATCAACCAGATTGAAACAGACGAAGCGCAGTACGCAGACATGAGGCGGCAGCAGGAAGAAACCAAGCTGGGGCAATTTTATCTGTATGATCCCTATAACCCGTCAGACTACGACGAGGACCATGCGCCCCAGACAGATAATTTCGGATTCCTGTCTACCCGGGACACGGGAACATAAAAAAAATCGTCCATGCACGGCGCATGGACGATTGCCTATTATTGATCTTTGAACTTAGATACATCCTTCCAGGGATTCGACGGCGGCCCAGCCGGTACAGCCTGTTTCAGCATGTTGGCAATGGATTTCCGTTCCGCGATTCCCTGCTGCCACTGCTTTTCCCGCTGTTCCACAGCCGTCTTGATAGATTCCAGCTGCGGAGCCAAGGACGAATCGCTTTCAGCGTATTCTTCCATTTCCTTCAGCTTGGCGTTAACTTGATCCATAATTTCTTGATTCTTCTGCTCTGCCGCTGAAATAGCCTCATCCTGCTTCTGCAGGTCTTCGGCATTGTACGTAAAGTCCTTATTCGTCCGGACCTTAACGTTTTCTGCTTTTACAGCTACCGCCTGCTTCATGAGCTGCATGACTTCGGCATGGGCTTTATCGAATTTCTCTTTTTCCCCACATCCGCCCAGAATCAGCATACACAATACAAGCAATCCCACTAATACGCTTCTTTTTTTCATTTTCTCCACCTCTCTAACTAAGAAATCAACCTGCGCACGGCCAGCCGGACAGCCTCGGCTGAGGAAATCCCTTCTTTGTCACAATATGACATAAATTTATCATACTGTTCCTTATTTAAATAGGTCACTACCCGATACTTTTGTTTCCGGGACTCTTCTTTCCCCATATGCTCCGTCTTGGCCGTTGACCCATGCACAGGATCGCCATCGGCAAAAAAATCAGTAATCTTCTTTCTCTTCGGCAAGTCTTCAAACATATTATCCCTCCCAATCCGATGTTATTTCATGTACTAATGAGTTGATTTCTTCTGCGCTGCGCTGATATTTCCGTTTTAGTTTAGCGCTCTTGCTTTCTGCCAGGAGTTCACTCACCGATCGGCCTTGTTCATACGCTGTCTTAAATGCAATCCGGCTGCCAATAATCGTCTGACACAGTTTAAAATGGTTAGGTTTGCCATGGATATACGCCTGCATATCCCCTATCCGTTTCGTGCTCCGCGTATCGGCATTATTAATCACAACATGACTGACAAGATGCAGATCCGCGATTTCCTCTGCTTTTTCAAGAATTTCTTCAAACATCTGCAGCCCGTAGATTTCCACAGCCGACGGCGCGCATGGCGTCAATATGTAGTCCGCAAAAAACAGGGCTTTTCGGTTCAGCGGGCTGTCAAAACCGCCCACATCCACAACCAGATGTCCCGGTTTTTGTTTGAACCAGGCAAACAATTCCGGCAAATGCGCTTCCGGTACTGGTTGCTGATAGTCAAACTGGCACTGGCTTTCTGCTATAGAATAACACGATATCGCCGGCAATCCTTCCCGTATCCGCTTGCAGTTAAAAATAATGCTTGAATGCTGCTTATCTAAATCCAGCAGCTCCGCGCCCAGCTCGACCGCAAGATTTGTCGCGAGCGTGGATTTGCCAGTACCGCCTTTTTGATGTGCTACGGTTAGTATCATATTCCATCCCTCACTTATTTATGAGTACTATCAAATGCTTCCAGCCAGCCACGGATGAAGCTCACTTCATCATCTGTCATGGCATCCAATTTGTCTCTTATAAACGCCAGGTCCGCCTGCCGCTTTTTCAATGACTTCAGATTATCTGAAGACTTGCCGCTATAAATCCAGTCGATGGAAAATCCCATATCCGCTAAGGTCTTCATTACTCGGACCGATGGCTGCCGGGTTCCCCGCTCAATGGCAGATAAATAGGATTGACTGATTCCTAATTTCTCGGCAAACGTGATCTGGTCGTCCCCATAACTTAACCGAACCGCTTTAAACCGCTTGCCGATTTCCGTTTCTGTTGATGTCAGCATCAATTCCCGTTTCTTATCACTATCCATAGTTCCACCTGTGTTAAATATAATATTGTTTTTACACTATTTGTAATATTTATAGCTATATTTTATCACAAAACACATGCAATGAAAAGGGGGTTTTATAAAAATGTACACAGTATATATTGCCGAAAAACCAGATATTGCGCGGGCTATCGCAGCCCACATTTGGCCTGACGGCACGTATCAAAAAAATAAATATGATATTACAAAGGACGACACGGTTGTCTGCTGGTGCCACGGCCACATCTTGCGACCGAAAGAACCGGAGGAATACGACACTGCGTATAAATCCTGGTCAGAATATCAGGTATTTCCTCCCAAATGGGCGGTCGTACCCATGGCGAATGAAAAAGACTTGCTGACTGCTATAGCATCCCATCTCAAAAAAGCGGACGTCGTGATCCACGCCGGCGACCCCGATCGGGAAGGGCAGCTCCTTGTCGATGAGGTCCTGATATATTGCGGCTACAAAGGCCCGGTTAAACGCCTGTTAATCAACGCAAAAGACGACGTCAGCATGCAGCGGGGCTTCGCTTCCATGGAAGATAACCAAAAATATAAACCATTATATGAATCGGCTCTAGCCCGCCAGCAAGCAGACTGGCTGGTCGGCATGAACCTGACCCGCGCCTATACGACCAATGCACGAAAATATGGTTATGATACGGTCTGGCGAATCGGGCGGGTACAGATCCCAACACTGGCTCTTGTCGTTCGCCGGGAACGGGAAATCAATGCATTCAAGAGCAAAACATATTACGAGCTGCTAGGCACATTTGCAAAAGACAATATCCCATTCAAAGCAAAACTCGTACCAGATGAGGACTTGCCTATAGACGAAGAAAACCGTGTTCTCGACGAACATGTCTTAAAAGCAGTCAAGGAAAAAGTCAGCCAGGCAAATGCAACGGTAGAAACGGTAGAAGAAAAAGAAGGGACAAAGCAGCCGCCACTCCCTCATTCGCTCGACACGCTGCAGGTCCTGGCAAATAAAAAATTGGGTCTGTCACCGGGAGAAACCCTGGCAACAGTCCAAGCCCTTTATGAAAAAAAATACGTTACCTATCCCCGGTCGGACTGCAACTACATCCCATCATCGCAAAAAGATGATGCCCAGCGCATCTTGGTCATGCTGCAGAACTACGGCTTGCCGGCAGCCATCACCGCCAATCCAGCCATTACTTCCAAAGCTTTTAATGACGCTAAAGTCACGGCTCACCATGCTATCATACCGACAGGCGTTGAACCGCAGGATTTGAATGACAAAGAACTTAAAATTTATCAGCTGATCGCCGAATATTACTGCTACCAATTTTATGATCCCTACCGGTTCAAAAAGGTCTCATTTACGATAAAAGCTGCCGACTGCTTGTTTAAGGGTTCCGGCACACTGCCCATTACATTGGGATTTATGCAAATATACGGAGAAAAGGAAAAGCCAGAAGACAATGCTGTCCTGCCAACACTCAAACCAGGTGATGAAGTAACTGCGGACTATGCCATCGCGCAAAAAAAGACAACGCCTCCGAAACGGTTCACGGAAGGCACGCTTCTTGCAGCGATGACCAACATCTGGCGGTTCATCGCATCGGATAACCCAAACCGAGAAAAACTCAAAGAAGTGAAAGGCATCGGCACACCGGCAACCCGCGATCAAATCATTGCCAAGTTAGAAGCAACAAATGGAAAAGGCCATAAATTAGAACCGTACATCACCAAAAAGGGAAAATCTACAGAATTAATCCCGACGCCTATTGGCTGCGCGCTCATCGATACGATCGACCAGAGCCTTACCTATCCGGACACCACAGCAGTCATGGAGTACGAGCTGTCAAATATCGCATCCGGCAAGATATCCCGAGACGCCTATATTACAACAGTCATCGACCTGGTAAACCGAAACGTCACGCACGCTGAAACGGTGGTATACCCGGCGCCGCCAGGCAAAAAAATCTTTGCCTGCCCCATTTGCAAAACCGGGCAGCTCCTTCGCAAATATTCCGCCAAGCATACCATGCACTTCTGGATATGCAGCAATAAAGACTGCATATCGCCGGTCACCAAGCAGACCGTCTTTTACGAAGACCATGACGGCGAGCCAGTCCTGGCCTTCTGCCCTCACGACAATGCCCCTCTGTCCCGCTGGAAAGGGAAGTACGGGCATTTTTGGAAATGCAGGGTCTGCAATAGCACATATAACGATGCTAACGGTAAACCGGATTTCACTAAAAAGAAAAAATCAGCTAAATAACTAAAAAATATATTAAATCATGCCATATCGTGTCTATCTGTCACAAATAGGCACGATATGGCATAAATTAGCATATAAAATAAAAGAAAGGACATCCGTCATGAACGAATCCACAGGATACACAGAAAACAGGGAAGACGAAGATCCAGCTGTTTCTGCATTCGATAAACAACACGACAACGACATGCTGCCCAACGTACCTGAAGATGAGGATAGCCAAACGGAGACAGTACCGGACGCTACAAACTTGCCGGCTCATCCTATCCGCTCACCATCCCCCACTTTCCCTCCGGAAGATACTCCAGACGATACACTATACAATGACATATTCCGGGAACAACGGCAGCCAGAGGAACAAAAGCTTCCAGATCCTCTTATAGGAGAAGCTGAACATCAGGCTGCACCTGAAAAATTGCCATGGGACAGCCCGCAGTTACTGGACTCTATACAACAACTGGAAAAACTGTGTGCAAATTTACAGGATAGCCTGACAGCGTATCAAGCATTTACAACGACTTTAAACGAGACAGACGCAATCCTCGCCGAAACGCTGCATACCCTGTCAGCAGAAACCCAGGCCATGACAACCAACCGGCAGGCTTACGAAAAAATCATGACAGAAATGAGCAGGACGGCTCATTGGTTGGAACACACCAATAAACGGTATACGGAAATGATGGCTGCTATGCCGATACAGGCCGAAAAAGCCTATACCGGCATGATCCAAAAGCACGCTGCCAACTATCAAAATCTGATGATAAAATTAGGCAAACTCATTGAAACCAAGGTGTTAAAACCACCGAAAGCAACCAATTACTATGCTATTGCCGGCATACTGATTGCACAGACCATAGCTTTGTATGTGTTACTAAAATAGGAGGTGCTATGTATTGGAAACGCTCACTCCGGAAGACTACAAGCTCCGCATAGAGCATTTACAGCAAATTAAAACCGCAATGCCCGAAATCTGGCAGATGATTACCCAATCGCGCTGTTGCCCATCTTACATTGGCTTGACAGACTACTGCCGCTTTGAAGCCGGCTATCAGTGTGAAACATGCTGGCTTGCCAATCTGCCAAAAGATCCCGAAATAGTTCCCGAAGCATAGCGGTATTATGGCATGTTTATTATGGCTGTTTTGCGCGCAAAGAAAAGGACTTCCGCTTAGTTTTGCGGGAGTCCTTTTTCTTTTATACTTGCGTTTCAGCAATTTCTTGTATCTTTTCCATGGACAATTTTGTAATCCGTGCAATCATATCATAGGGCAGACCTTCTCGCAATAATCCTAATACGATTTCCTCCTGCGCAATTCGAGCTTTTTCTTGTTCTTTACGGAGTTTTTCTTGGGCGATTCGAGCTTCTTCCTGTGCAATCCTGATATTCTCCATCATGGAAATGTAATCCCGACGGGCTTTTTCCTGTATTTCATACTTTCTGCGCAATTTTTCGTCTTGTGTAAAATACATCTCGCTTTTCATCGCTTCTTTAATAGCCGGTTCGCTCATCGCCAACACCTCCCGTTCCTCATCGCTACATTGGTTAGAAAAATAGGCAATCCACTGTTCCGATTTCTTCAGGTTCCGTATATCGCCAATGCGGATTTTCTCCAATTCGATAAAATGCATTTCCAAGTCATCCAATAGCCGGTCATTCGTCTCGTCATTGCAAATATGATAGGAATGATGGCAGGACGTATATTCAGGAAACGCATTGAAATCCATCAGGTTAATGGAAATCGCCTGCATAAGTTTATTATATGGCTCGCCTTCATGCAGTTCTCCACTGTACATTTTTGACCAGTAATACAACGAACGTCTCGCCATATCCGGGTCTTTGCATACCTGCACTTCAATATTAACCTGCGTGCCGTCATTCATCCTTGCCCGTATATCCAGAACAGAAACTTTTCCATCCTGCTCAATCGGGGTTAATTCTTTATCCAGAAAATCTAAATCCGTAAATACATTATCTTCGGTTCGATTCAAAATACTGTTGATAAAGCTGAGAGTAAGCGTCTTTCGTTTCACGTCGCCCAATAAATATTTAAAGAATACGTCGTTCAGCCGGTTTAACTTCATGTCATCTTACCTCCCTATATGTATTGTACCATGCTTTCTCTACCAAAGACCATCATATATCTATATAGTACCGTATAAATTCTTCTCCTTGTTCGTCCCCTTTTGGCTTTCGGCAGGTATTAAGCCAATCCAATACATATTGTATCTGCCCGTCAGTAAGGCTTATCTGCGTCCCTTCCTCATAATCAACTCCTGTAAATAACACGTCGCCAAAAATTAAATCGGTATAGCCGTTTTGCGTGAAATAGAAATTCGGCTTATTTCCGTTCATTTTGCCTTCTTCATTGACAATCATGTCAATGCCATTGGCGACGGGTACGATTTCAATTCTCCCCTTTACAATCCGCTGGGACGTCTTCAAATCATCTTCTATAATCGTGACCCTTGGATTCCTACCAACTTTTTTGATAACTACTTTAATTTTTCCCATACATATGCCCCCAATCGCTACAATCCCATCGTTAAAGCTTTATACGTCACCTTTGCAATACAGTACAATAAAAATCCACCATTGATGAGCAGGATAGCTTTTAATATATTCTTGTCCTGTCTTCTGATTCTTTCTATCATTTTTTTATGCCGCCGTTTTCGCATAGCCTGCCGCAGTTCCTTCCGTTCTAAATCTATGGAGTGAAGCAACGCCGCAACCTCATAGCCGTTATTGTTTGTGTAATCATAAATACGTTTCATAGAGACCATCTCCTTGTCATATTCTAAGGCATTGCCTTCGGTGGCATAAAAAAAATACATTCTTCCGCCGATGCAAGGACGGCGCAGCCGCACCGTTTATCCTTGTATCGGCGGAAGAATGTATTATGATCTAGCCGCGAAGGCACTTTATTTATGTCTTTTTATTATGACTGTTTGGGCGATTTTTTCACAAAAAAAAGTGCTCCATGACTATGCATGGAGCATCTTCAGAATACATCACTATGGCTTCCAGTTCGCAATAAATCAAGAATTAATTCATCTTTTTGAATCGCATAAATCAACAGCCAATCTGGCTGTATATGACATTCTCTAACAGAATCCTTACCCATATAATGAATCAGCTCATGGTCATGATTCTTCGCAGGCAGGGGTTCTTCGTTCTGTAACTTGGTAATGACCTCCATCAGTAAATCCTTATTTAATCCCCTCTTTATAGCCCTTTTATAATCCTTCTTAAATTTCGTGTGGTATCTAAGCTTAAGCATCCAAATCCCTCATCAGCTCATCTACAGTATCAAATGAGTTTGACATATTTATCCCCTCATGCGCTTCTTTTATAATGCTCAATAACTCATCTGACAATGGATGTGAATTAGTCCGCAAGGTAGGTTTAAACGGTAATCCCTGTTCCCGAACAGCCTGCGATAAGAAAATTGTTATAGCAGAAGATAACGTAAGACCCATGGCAGCAAACAGTTTTTGGGAGTCTTTTTTTAAGGATTCATCAATTTTAATTGTTGCACTTACAGTTGCCATATATATCACCTCTTGTGGATATTATATCATATAATACGTCTATAGTACATATAAAATATGTACTATAGACGTATTATAGCTTTATATATTATATGTATCCTAACTCACATAAACTTGTAAAGGTACCGTCACCAATAATAATATGATCTAAAACAGGTATTTCCATGACTTGGCCAGCTTGGAAAATTTTTTGCGTTACGTTAATATCGTCACGGCTAGGCGCCGGATCGCCACTCGGGTGATTGTGTACTAAGATAACCGCAGCGGCATTGTACTGTAAGGCCATTTTAAATACTTCGCGGGACTTTGCTAAACTCGCATTAATTGTCCCCTTAGTCAGTGTCTTGACCGTAATCAGTTGATTTTTACAAGTCAGCAGGGCTGCTCTAAATTCTTCTTGTGTCAAACACCGCATGTCTTCCATGACATAATCTGCTACTGCACGGGGCGTACTAAAGTCCGGGGCATGTAATTTTACCCGTTCCTTGTGCAGTCTCCTTCCCAGTTCTACGGCGGCGTATAATATTTCGGCATTGCGCTTGCCAATACCGTCAATCTTGTTCAAATCCAGTACATCCAGTTCACTCAAATCGTATATATTTTTATGCGGCAAGCTGTCCATTACATTTTGCGCCACTTGATTAGTATTGACTCCGCCTAACAATACAGAAAGAAGTTCCCTATTGCTTAACGTTTCCGCTCCATACAGCGCCATTCTTTCCCGTACTTTCATTGGCCATCTTCTCCCTTCATGGATTTATGTTCTGGCATGTGCCTTCGCGCTTTTTTCTAAACGCCGCTTTTTCTGCTGGGCAAGGCCGGCAACGCCGTATATTTAGCCTTGCCCAGCAGGAAGAGCGGCGTTACCCTGCCAATGGAAGGCCTGCAAATTAATTCTATGTATTAGGGCTGTTTTATACTGATTCGGCACGAAACGTGCTTAAAAAGCATATTTCGTGCCGAATATGGTTAGTCCCTCATGAGGTCTTCCCAGTAAATAGACCTTGTCGTATCCGACAAGCCGTAAATCATTCTTTCAATTTCCGCTCTCATTTGCCGTACTTTTTGAGTTTTTTCTTCTACGTTTAGCAAATCATATTTCAGCCTTTCAATTTCCTCCTGCAAATTATTTTTACGTTTCTGTATCATTTGAATCCACCCATCGCTGACAATCCGAAATGATTTTTCCTTTCGTATCAGCAAGTTATCCTTCTCAGGGTCGGCGGATGAACTTAAGTATTTAGCATGATGAAGATATATGCTTTCAGCAACGACAATAGCATAGGTTGTCTTATCATATTGTATGAAGATTTTTCGATTTTTCCTCGTATATGCGTTTATCGAGCCTATAGCCTCAAAAAATTTTTTATTACAGACTTTGCCATCAAATATTTTGATAATTTCCGCTATTTTATCATATACAGGTAATGTATCTTCGTAAAACTCAATGATACTTTGCAGGATTTGTTCTTTTTCCGTCATTCCTGTCCCTTTCCTTTCTTTTCACAAAAATCAAAATCATTTAACAAAATACGCCAGTATGACTTATCCTTGCCGTCATCGCCAGTAAACTTTACATGCTCCATGTTGCCTTTTACATTGATTCGGCTACCTTTCCCGAAATGGTCAGCAATAATCTCCGCCTTTTTCCCGTACGCCACTATTCTGAAGTACTGCGTTTTTCTTTCCTTTGAAAAAAAATCATAATAGTTTTCGGCAATCGTAAACATCGCCATGGTCTTTTGTTTTGCCGTAATGCGTACATCGACTTCTTTAGTTAGATTCCCCAAAACTTCAATATGATTCATACTATCAGCTCCTTTAATATATACCCAGGCATTGCCTTCGTTGGACCAAAGAAAAATACATCCAGCGGCAAGTGCAAGGACGGCTTTGCCGTACAGTTTATCCTTGCACTTGCCGCTGGATGTATTATGATCCAATCGCGAAGGCGCTTTATTTGTGTCTATGTATTAGGACTGTTTTCGAGTCAAAAAAGGCGGCCTGTAAAAAGCCGCCTATATGGCAATCATCTTTAAATCCGTTCATAATGTGTCCACATGCTAATAATTTTAATTACTTTCTCATTCTCATAAACTTCATACACCAAGCGGTGTTGCAAATTAATTCTTCGTGAAAATAATCCTTGCAAATTTCCTATCAGTTTTTCGTAAGAAGGCGGGGTTTGATACGGGTTTTCTCGAATTAAGTCAATTAGTAGTTTGGCTTTGCTGTCCAGATGAGCCGCCTTTAATTTAGGAATATCTTTGACCGCCGCTTTTGTATACTTAATCGTGTACACCTACCATTGTACCTCGCTTTCGTCCATACATTCAGACAATGGCGTATCTTTGCCCTTCATCACCTTTTCTTTCATTGCTGGATTCGAAAGAATCTTTAACGTTTCCACCATACTATTATATTCGTCTTCACTAATAACAACGGCATTGCCTATCTTTGTATTGATATTGATGCATTCATTATATTTAACCGCATTTTCCAGTAAGGAAAATAAATTTTTTCTGAAAGAAGTAGCATTGGTATGTAACATATTTATCACTCCTTATATGTACATAATAACGTACATATTTTATTCTGTCAATCCATAGCTTCAATGTCGCACGTATTGCATGTTAATCCCGCACTTCGAGCATATGCAATACATGCTTTATTTACAGCTACATTTTTGTATACTTCATCATTTGCGAATAATTTGGCTTGGCAGATAGTATGTTCTCTCACTTCCAACATAGCAGTTAACTTTCCTTCTTTATTTACGACCACGACAATCTGCACATGACTGCCGATTCTCCGGGCATATCCGGCAGAACAGTTTTTTAATTCTATGGCCGCTTTTTTTAGTTCTGACTTTCGTTCAATGCACTTAAAATTATAGCCGTTAATATTCTTCCGCAAAGATTGTTTCAGCTTTTCCGATATACCAAATATAACTTCCCGGTCATCCTGTCTCGCTACGGCAACGGAAAGCCAATCATGCAAATGAGACAGCGGCACATCTGCTTTGCAAAACTCTCTTTTTGTAATTTTATCTGCACACTCCCATAACCGCAAGGTATCTATATACAAATCAATCTTACCTGCTATATGTTTCCATGTCATGACCGACATGTACTGTGCATAAAAGGTACGGATAAACTTACATATCTGCATGACTTTTTGTTTATATGTATCTATATTCCAGTATATATTTCTTCTATCCACAGGGGGTTCCATGGAAATAAAAGTTTTGCTGGCCTCATTTGCCATAGCAAGAGTAGGAAGGGAATAGGCATGCATAAACGCAAATATGTTTTCATAAGTGAGATTACGGCGAACAAACGACGTATTGGGCAATCCCAAAACCTGTAATACAGCTTGCTGATATGACATCCCTTCCTTTTTCATTATCTTCTCCACATGGATTTCCCAGTTCTCAGGCAAATGCTGTTCTTTTAACCGATATTCTTTCCATTCTTTAAAAGACAATCTCCCTATCCCATTATATGGCATCACTGGTGCATCCCAGAACCGCACTTTTCTGGCAATAGCCAAGATGCTTCCATACAGCCGACATGATTCATTTCCTTGTAAATAAAACGCTTTTCTGCTGTACCCTTTGTTGACCATATGCTGATTTATGCAAGCACGTAATTTTCGCAGTAATATAGTCAGATTTCCGCTTTTTATAATGCGGCGGTAGTGAAAGAAAGACAATGCGGTTTTCTGCCACATTTCTTTCACATCGGTGTAATATCCTATCGCCGTTTCGCCAACAACAAGACCCTCAACGATTTGTTTCCAATCTGCTCTTTCGTCCTTGATATTAAACGCAAACACTTCTTTGACATTCTTATACCATTCGATTTTTTCTTTTTCACAATCAAAGCGCATGCCATCATATGTAAGCCGTACTTCTATTTTATCTTTAAACTCAATGACCGTCATGTATAGTCGATACGGCAAAATACTTCTGTCATCGGTCGTGAACATGATTTCACGTCCTATGCCCGTATGCTTCCTGCCACAACACGGGCAAATAAGCGATGTTCTGTGATACCATCTATTAAATTTAAACATACCGCCGCATATATCGCAGTACGCATAATAGATACCGCTATATCCACTCGCTTTTTCAGCGACAAATACTGTCGGCGTCCCGTATCGCTGATAGTCTGGCACCCGTGCGCCGATGCAACATTCAGCAATTTTTCTCATCTGAATCACCGTCCATATCTACATCGGCAAACAGGCTGTCTGCATCTTCTTTCGCTTTCTTCAAATCTTGTGCAATGGCTTTGGTTTCAGCTTTCTTCTTATTTTCCGCCTTGATTTTCGCTTGCTCCGCTTTGCGCTTCTGTTCTTCTTCCTGTTTCCGAGACGCTTCATCCGCTAACAAAGCCTCCCTGTGCTTGTCTAACAGCCGCAAGGCTTCATCTAACGCTCGCTCTTGTGTATCGCAAAACGCCTGTAAATACTTTGTCTTCTCCGGCGTTTCTGCATGGTCTTTATCATATGCAATAAGATTATTAATTACATTGATAAACTCTAACTGCATCGAAAACGCGGTTTCCATCGCCTGTACTGTCGATAAATCTTGTTTTACAAGTCCCATAGCTAAGCCTCCTTTGCATTGCTTTCGCTGCCATTGATCCGGTACAGCGGCAGCGGGAAAGCAAGGGCGGCAGAGCCGTACCATTTACCCTTGTTTTCCCGCTGTTGCTGTGCCATACTTTCGCTGCGAAAGCACGCAGTTTAGGCCTGGGTATTAGGGCTTTTACATAAAAAAAGAGCTGCCGATATGACAGCTCCCTATACTTGTGTCTCACTTCAATGGTGTAAGCATACGTTAAAAACATTCTCTGCCCAACTACTAGTAGAAACTAATCCTGTAATGCCTTTTCTCATTTCACTAGTTCTGTATCTCCAATCACCCGAATACCTATCAAATGTCCAAAATACAATTTTTTCTAATTGTCCATCACGCATACATTTAACTGCACAAGTCATAGCCGTATATGATTTATTCCAGCGAATAGATTCTGTTACAACATAGGCCTCATACTTATCAGTTAAGTTACCAGTAGCATATGCCCAAACATCGGCAGCACCTACTTGTTGCGTAATAAAAAAAGAATTAAAAAAAAATAAGTAAAAACATTACAAATGCGCAGATATTTTTCATATTAATACCAACCTTTCAAGAATCAGTTGCTCAACGATGAGAATCTCTTATAATACTTCTACAAAATATCATAAAAGACCTTTTTGAGATTGATATATAAATTATTTCCTTTCCACAAACCAACGACCAATCACTGGCCCGGATAAATTAGTGCTCCTTTCAAAAAATAGCGACGTAATTCGGCCTTTTATGCGTATTGTATACCGATCTCCTTGTCCGCCTGCTTTTTGAGCTGCTGCCGGAACTACGCCTAAAACTCTGTCAATGGCAAACTTTGAGCCATCCTCCCACGCGATCTCCCGCGGCATCATCTTTCCATTCGCATCCATATCCACAGCTACTTGGACATAGACCTTTGCAGATTTTGTCATTTATATCCCTTCTTCCACTCTTTACTAACCCAAACAGATGTTTTATACTTATAATAACAGTATAGAACATCTGTTCCAATTTGTAAAGATTTCGAGGTATACTATGAAAACTATTCTGCATGCCGATCTAAATAGTTTTTATGCATCTGTTGAAATCATGCAACATCCAGAGCTAAAACATAAACCCGTCGCCGTCTGCGGCGCCACGGAAACCAGGCACGGCATTATCCTGGCAAAGTCACAGTTGGCCAAAGAAGCCGGCGTTAAAACAGCAATGACAAATGTCGAAGCCAAACGCCTTTGTCCTAACCTTATTATGGTCCCGCCTCACTATGACGAGTATCTGAAATATAGCCAGTTAACCCGTCAAATTTATGAACGATATACGGATCTCGTTGAGCCCTTCGGTCTGGATGAGTGCTGGCTTGACGTTACGCATAGCCGGATTTACGGCTCAGGCAAGGAAATTGCTGAAGAAATCCGTCAAGCAATCAAATCCGAACTGGGCCTTACGGTTTCCATCGGCATATCCTTTACTAAAATTTTTGCCAAACTCGGAAGCGATATGAAAAAACCAGACGCCATTACAGAGCTGCCGCCAAATGCTATCCCGAAAATAGTCTATCCTCTGCCCGTATCGGATTTGCTGTATGTCGGTCCGGCAACTGCCAATAAATTACGCAACTATGCCGGCATCTCTACAATAGGGCAATTAGCCCATGCCCGCCCAGATATGCTTAAAGATTTACTGGGCATCAACGGCATTAAGCTATGGGAGTTTGCAAACGGGATAGATAATGCCAGGGTAAAGCACAAAGATCATATAGTGCCAATAAAATCTATTGGCCGCGGCATCACCTGTACTGGCGATCTGCACACGGACGAAGCCGTCTGGAAGGTCATGCTGGCTTTGGCACAAGACGTTGGCCATAAGCTTCGCTTGCAGCACGTCATGGCAACAGGCGTGCAAATTTCCCTTCGGGAAAAATCTCTGCTGACCAGGCAATATCAGGCGCAGCTGTCCTTTCCCACGCAAAGCCCAAAATACCTTGCCCAGGCAGGGAAAAAGCTGCTTATCGAAAAATATCCTTGGGTCGCACCGATCCGCGCCGTCACGATCCGGGCCATCAACCTGATACCGGATACGACGCCGCAGCAACTGGATTTATTCACAGATTTTAAAAAAGTCGATAAACAAGAAAAAGCAGAGGCAACCGTCGAAGCAATCCGACGACGTTTTGGCAAACATGCCATTATGCCGGCTTGTCTTATGGGAGATTTAAAAATGCCTGACGACGGCCGCGATGAAGTGATTTTGCCAGGTATGCTGTACATATAACAATGTATAATTACCAACACTTTATAAAACAATAATCCCTCCGCAGCATGTAAACCGCAGAGGGATTGTTACATTTTTATTCCCTATAGAAAAAGAGCGCATGTAGTTGCAGCTACATACGCTAAATTGTAATGGTTTACCACCCTTTATGATACCCCATGTACTGTCTTCATTCTATCATGAAACAGGCAGTACATCAAGGGTATCTTATTCCCTTATTTTGGATTTGCAAAAATAAATTTGAAATAGGGAAATTAGATTACCAATCGCATTCCACCTTATCCAATTTTTCCTGCAAAGTCTTTTGCAATGCCGAAAAAGCCGGAATAAAGCTATCTCGAATCAACAGGATCATTTCGTCAATTTCATCTTCATTGTACATATGAACGGCTATATTGCGTTTTTTCAGCATCAATAACCATACTGCAGAATCATTTAAAAAACCAATCTTATAGGCAAGTTGCAAAATCTCTCTGGGCGATCCACTCTCTGCTCCTGACACGCCATGCAGTTTCATCACTTCTTGCAGTGCTTTCCAGGCAAGTTCAAACGTCAGATTAAATTGGCCTACAACACCCGTGCGATATATGTCATCACCGTCAGCCAGAACAAAATCCGCATGTCGCAATATATCCAAACAATTAGAAAAATTATCCAGTTTTTTCATACAGCACCACTCCATCTTTTTCGATTTCTCTTTTTAATTCCATTGAAATATTTTTATTCCCATCTATGATATCAAAAGTCAACAATGAATGAACACGTTCTTTTATATCCCAATAGAACGAATCAAAATCGCCGCCATATACGGCAATATCAACATCGCTTCGCTCGGTATGTGTACCCCTGGCCCGGGAACCAAAGAGGATAATTTTACCAATACCATGTTTTCTCGCCAAAGCGGTTATGTCTCTGAGCACTCTTTCCGGGAGGTTATGTCTCACTACCAATCGCCTCCAACATTAATATGTTATTATTTAGTTTATTATACTACGAAATATCAAAATATTGTATGCAAAAGCACTTACAAAACAATTAAACTGTCTGTCGGCAACTCATCCTTAGTTACTCCTTTTAAAATCATTTCTTTCTCTTCTTCGCAAAATTTTTCAGTGCTATGTTGCGGATAAGCTAAAATTTTTAACGTTACCGTTGTAATGCCACTCCAACTCAAATATATGTTTTTTACTCTATACCAACAGGGGAAGCCAGCACATTCCATAAAAAATGACAGGCTTGCATTTACTGCGTCCACTATATTGACATGTTTTGATCTGAACACAATTTTTTTCGGGTTATTGTGGAAAACAACAGCCCAGCGCCGGTATAGATGTAATTTCGGCCGAAAGGCTGACCGCTTGAACATATAAACCTCTGCTGCTTGTACAGTAGCAAATGACCGTATCACATGAGTTCGGTCAGATACAGTAATCCATTTCAACTATCAATCTCCTCCAATACATACACAGGTTCATTTGTCCTGAATATTTCTTTTAACTGCTCCAACCACGCTATTTTTCGCAGCTGTAATATTTCTTTTTTATTAGTTATACTAATAAGCTGCAGCAGCACCGCAATATTTGCGCGCGATGCCAAAGAGTATTCGCGGCGGATATCCATATAATTAGTTATATATAGCTCATACAAATCAAGAGCAGCAAATTCTTGATGTACGCGCGTATATTCTTCAATTCGGCGCCACGCGCTATACTCTGCTAAAACCACTGAGTCCTCAGTATATGCAACATAGGACCTTCCCAAC
Source organism: Megasphaera stantonii (assembly GCF_025567065.1). Taxonomy (NCBI): domain Bacteria; kingdom Bacillati; phylum Bacillota; class Negativicutes; order Veillonellales; family Veillonellaceae; genus Megasphaera; species Megasphaera stantonii. Next base: position 73,206 of record NZ_JAOQKD010000008.1, on the reverse strand, counting down.
AACCAATCCGTCGTAACTCCAAAAAAATCAGCCAGACTGGATAAATTTTTAGCCCCCGGTACCCCCTGCCCGGATTCCCAATATGTCAATGCAGTCCTTGACCGGTTGACTAAAAACGTATCTACGTCTTTCTGCGTCAACTCATATGCCTTTCGCAGCCTTTTGATCCGTTCTCCAAATGTTACAGACATAATTATTTCCTCGTCAAAACCATCTTTCTTTAGCCAAATCATAGTGCCACCACATACCGTCGGCATACCGTATACACGGAAATCCATCCCGGATAAAGACAGCCTTAGGCTGCCCATGCGTCCATTTTGCCGTTGTGATTTGATGATACGCAATCTCACACATGGCTGTAAAAATATCATCCGGAAGCTGCTGCATCGATACCTGCCGGCATGCGGCATGTAACATATCTCTCGTAAATTTCATATAATCTCCCACCCTTTCTTGCGTATGCATCCAGATCTGCCTGCGCTTCTTCCCGGGTAGTACGCCAAGGAAGTTTAGCTACGCATTTCCCACTCGTTTTACCTGGCTTACTATAGCGGGCTTTAAAAGCATCCGGCCCAATACCGCTTTGCACAGCATATATCCAGCCCCGGGAATCACGATATTTCCTCATGCGATTTCACCTCTTTGGCCAACTTACAAATCCTCGCTGACTCGTCAGCAATTAAATCCTGAAACGCCTGACGAAAATTTCTATAAGCCTGATTCAACTCCATGTAATATTCCTTTTCATCAAAGCGATCCTTCTCATCTGGAATATATATGCCTCGCAGGATTTTGCGTATTTCTATAAGCGTTTTCATGCGGTCCAGCGTATTCTCCAGTTTATACATGACAAGTCTCCTTCCACTTAGATAATAAAAGGGACAATCCCCATAACCCGGACGGCGCCAAGGATTGCCCCTTTTTCACTTTCATCTTAAAAGCCCTTATTTATGATAAAAATCATATTCTTCTTGGGGACTATCAAAAGCCGGCGCAATGACAAAGTAAACCGGATTTTCACGGGAGATGTTGTAATTCCCGTGGGCTTCTTCCCAAGCAGCCTGTTCCTTCTGCTGCGCCCAGAATGCAGCTTCTTTCTGGGGATTGTCAAACGGATTGGCCGTTACAAAATATACGGGATTTTCGCGAGTAATATTGTAATTGCCATGCGCTTCTTCCCAAGCCGCGGCCTGTTTCTGCTGCGCCCAAAACGTAGCTTCTTCCCTGTCAAATACCGGTTCCGCGGCAAATGCCGTCACGCTCATCGCACATACTGCCATTGCCATAACCATTTTTTTCATGTAATTTTTCATATATAAAACTCCTTTTCTGTGTAAATAAACTAATTATCCGATTACTTGCTATATAAAACTGCCTATTCGTTCTGGTATCACCTTCTTTCACGAGGTTACGCAATCTTTCCTTTCCAGGCCCCACCCCCTTTCATGACCAAACCTTCTATTGTTTATGGAAGCACATCCGGTACATCGTTATATGATTTATACCGGGTAATCACACTGGTACTGTCACCTACTATATGTGCAAATTCTTTTTTATCCCGATATACGTGGGCAAAACACTGTTGCCCTCTCGTATCAAAATATCGAAATATGGTTTCTGCAACTCGTATGGCAGAAGAAGGTGACAAATAATCACCAAAATCAAACCACGTAATCATTTCTTCTTGTCCAGTACCCTTAAAAATCCCAATTTGATATTGTGTCGTCATACTTGCATCCCCTTTCTATTTATTCGAACATCCGCAACTCATACGGTATTTTCTCCTTTCTGCACTGCGGCGTCTTTTTTTCGTTGGGCCACCAATAGCATGGTGGCCGCGCAGGTCAAGGGCAAGCCCGCCGGGCGCAGTACCATTTACCCTTGACCGGAGCGGCCGCTATGCTAGACTGGCACCGCGAAAAAAGCGGTCATTAGGTCTTTTTATTAGGTCACAGGGCGCAAGCCCGTCTTCCCTTCTTTATCCGTGCCAGTTTAGCACAGATTGTGCTAAACTGGCACAATTTCGCACTGTTTAGCCCGCTTTATGCCGTTTTGTCACCTGTTTACTACCTTCCCCAGCCTCATCGCGTTTCGTTCCCGATTTTCTTTTATCGTTTTTTGGATTTCCGGCCGTTCCAAGCTTTGGCGTACACAGTTTTTCAACTCTGGCAAATGTGTCTTTATGACGCGCTCAATCGTTTCTGCCTTATACTTCCGTGCCATATCGGCTACGATATAGTTCGTAATTTCCGTGTTCGTATGACAATAATTGACGAGTGCCTTGGCTTTGTACCACTGCATGGCAACAGACGCTTTCTGCCCTACGCGGGGCCGGCTGGATTCCATTCCTTCCGGCAGGAACTCTCTTTTTAAATCCTGATCGATTAACTCTTGTGGTACCTGTTGATAGGTTTGCACAATATCCAATAACTCCGGATTCATCGTATACTTTTCGCTGACATGCAGACCACCGTATAAGTCACGCAGTCTCTGCTTATCTTTGCAATGCGCCTCGAGCATGTCATATACGGACGTATAATTCCCCAGTTTCAGCTGGCCCAGATATACGTCTTCATCCATCAACACCTGGTCACCAAATCGCACCGTCACATGCTGCCGCTGCGACAGCTCTACCGGTTTCATCCCGCTTTTTTGACGTTCATACATGTCCCGGTCGTCCATCATCAGATATGACAGGCATTGCCGGGCAGTCTCGCCTTTATACCGTTCCTCACCAGTTGTATCCGTTATGGATAGTTCAAATTTAGATTCAAAGTCTTGCAACTTCCGCGCTTCGTTTTCCTTCAAAAATGGTCCCACTATTACTTCATTGTGGCCAGGCGATAAAAAATGTCCCTGTCCATCAGACATCAACGCCCCTCTAGTCTCAATGACGTATCCGTCCATTTCCTTACCATAGAAGTCTGGCCGGCGTATATTGACCACAAGGTCAGACCCAAACGCGCGCAGCACTTCTTTTTCGTCCTGGCAATACTTGCCGGGTACCTGATATAAATAAGTATCGGCCCGGTGCTTTCCCAGGGCAAGCTCCGGGTGATGCTGCATATACTGGCTTTCTTCGGCGGCAAATGATTCCATTTTCTTTAGTACAACCGCCTCTTTTACTATAAATTCTTTTTCAATCTCACTGATTGCCTGTTCTTCACAGAGTTTAGGATTTTCCTCATAGGTTTTCCTATATTCAGGACTATTGAACATTTGAAGACGGACGCGCTCTCCAACGGCTGTCTCCCTGCCGGCTTCGGTAAAAACCTTATCCCTGTCGGGTTTCAACAGCAATTCAGATATTGACTCGCTGACGGTGCCGCAGTTCCCGCCAGCAAGACGGCCCAACGGTAGGGAAATACGCCCTTTGATGCCATCATTTCGGAGTTTAATATATAGAGAAACCTCTCTGCCAAAAGCTGGAGCATCGCTGCGCCCAAAGAGCTTCATGTCTTCGCGAAAAATCGCTGTCAACGCTTTATAGGCCCGTTCCCCTTCCAGGGCCGCACCTTTGGGGATAAACCCATCTTCACCCGGCGCTTTAAAATCCGTAGCCATATAGACCCGAAGCTCCTTAAACGGCGCTTTTTCTGCAGCCTGAAAAGCTCTTGTTTGCTCCAAGGTATCGCGCAGCAACTGATCTGTATATTTCCCGGTAATACCCCGCACTGCCAAATCCATGCGATAGCCGCTTTTAAATAAATTCTGACTGCCTTTGCGTTCAAAATCCCGTTCGAGGTGTTCCAAGACCGGTTTTACATCGGCCAGCTTATACTGCGAGGCGCCGCACTGCTGCATCAGCTGCGTCATAACCAGCTCCCGTTCGAGCGTCCGCTGCCCCAATACTTTGGCTTCATGCCATGTAGATTCTGAGGCCAGTTCCCGTAACTGTCCCATTGGATCGTCAAACAAGACAGAATTATCATCTGTTATACCGTTACCGCGCAGCATGACCCGTATATTGTCCAATACGTCTTTTTCCGGCGTCATGGGCCGGGCTTTATACGGTGGCATACCGATTACGTCGGCGCCATTATATAACTGCCATCGCATCAAATGATACGGCGAGCTTTTTGTGTCAAGATACTCAAAGGTCACTGGTTTGGCGCCATCTCTAATGCGCCAACCTTCCTTTTTGGCATCGCGCTCCGAAATGTAGCGCGGATCATCCTGATTTAAAATCATAGCATGCATATAATTTGCACAGGTCATCTGATGATATACCAGCTCCCCTTTCCGGTCATGTCCCACCTGGCAAGGAATATGGTTCAAACTCCTGAACAGGCATCCGTTCTCTTTTAAATTTTGTATGACCTGGGCTTCTATCTTCCGGCGTTGTTCCCGGCATTTTGCATTTTCCAGGGCGATCTGTTCATTAGTCAGCTTAAATGTACTTTCTTTCTTTTTATACCGCATGGCCCGATTGCGTTTTCTGATGGCCTGTGTCCTCACCACATGCTTGGCTGGCCCAAACAAATCCTCACAGCGGTCATAGGCTTCCCAGCGCGTCTGGATATGCTCATTTTTCATGATCAGGGCATAAATATCGCCGGCTTTCCCCTGCGGATCAGACCAGTCTTTCCACATTGTGTACTGGTTTCCCTCGCGCGGATTACTCGGATCAAACAGCGTAATACTGCCGGTTCCGCGATTTACGTTTTCGCCCGGTGCAAAAAACTTTCGCTGATAATATGCTGCATGAGGAGGAATCTTATTGGAATACGATAAATTTCCCAGACAATATTCCTGCAGGAAGGGCTTATAATAATTCCAATCCCTTTCTTTTTTAGTCCGTGCCATCAGCCGTCATCCTCCTCATAGGCATACCCGCTTTCGAGCGTATCTGCCATAATATCCATAGATAGTGTCGGCTGCTCTTGCTGCAATCGCAGGCTTTCGGCAAAAGACAGTCCGGTCCGTTCTTCTGCCGCCAATACCGCCTCCAGCTCTTCCGGCGGTACGCCGAGAGCGAGCAATTCCGCCACATGTGCCGCGTTCAATTCTTCATATGTCATTCTATACACTCCCCTTATGCCAAACTGTCACTACTTAGCATGAATAGGCACTAAATAGCACATTTTGTGCTAATATATGCTTTAGTATGCCCTGCCGCCGGAAGCCCGGCCCGAATCTCTGCGTCTCTCATGACGATGGTAATTACGACTGCAAGTCACGGAACAAAACCGCTGCCGCTTGTCCTCCTTTTCCGTTACATACACAATCCGACCGCATTGACGGCAACGGAACGTGCGCAAAATCCGGTCTTCTGGCGGCTTTACCACATGCTGGATATGGTCATTGCCGATACGATTATGGAAATAATGGCAGCATCGCGCCGAACAAAACCGCTGTTTTTTCTCTGCAGGGATAAATATTGAGCCGCAAAAATCGCAAGTCCGTTCTTTCATGTCACCGCCCTCTTTCCGATTCTCGGCCGCCTGTATGGCGGCCAATAACCCTCTTTACCTGTTTTTCCCCAGATAATTCCTGCCTAAGCTTCGCCGTATGCCGTTCATATTCCGTCTGCGTCGCCCCGCCGAGCCCAAACCGCACGGAATCCACATCCAAAGCCTTGCCCTTATTACGCGTCATATACATGCTCTCAAACGAGGCGCCGGCGAGGCGCATGTCGTCAATCCGGCACCCGTCTATCCGCCCGTGATCCAGCTTGGCCAACGTCAAATCAGCGCTACGTAATTCGCAGTCACTAAAATACGAATTGCTGAAGACGGCCTCCTGCATCTTTGCGTTTTTAAAGTTGCAGCCTTCAAACTCGCAGCGGTTGAACTCCGTATGCGACATATCCGCTCTTTCAGCCTGCACGCCTTTAAATTTGCATTCCACATAATATTTCTTATCGCCCATCTCTGGAAGCGCATTGAAGGTCTTGCCTTCAATCACTTCCCGGCCGAAAAACATCTTTTTTTCCATAGTATTACCTCGTTTCATCTTCTATAAAATCCAGAATCTCAATTTTCGTAACCAGTTGATCCAATTCTCTATATTCAAGCTGCATATTTAAAGAGCCTTTGTGGTTCTGAAACGTGACGTCGAAAAAGAACTCCTCCTGGTCCGTAACCGGGATAATTTCGACGTCATTACTTTTCGAAAGCACCCGCTCCTCAATACAATCGGCCAACGCGGCAAAGGGTAACACGCCTCTGGCATTCCCCCGAAACCTTCGCTGCACATGCCCGGTAAATTCCGCACATTGCAGCGTATATTCCACAATATGTGTGCCCGTATCATGGGCCAGGGACGGATACTGTTTCATCTATATCACCCCATGTACGATGCAGTAGAATAAAAACAACCCGACCGTAAATAATATCGCCGTGTTGACCAGTTCCAGTTTAAGGCGCAGATGTTCCGATTTGATCAACTGGGTTACCGTCTCAACAAAGACTTCATACTGTTCCTCGTTTTTAATCTGTAGTTTCAAATTACGGCTCAATACATCTACTATATCGCGCTGCATTTCATTGACTTCTTTCAGCAGCTCTTCGACACGAACTTTTTGCCTCTGCTGCAAAATCTCTTTATCTGTGTCATCCATTGTTTCATCGCCCTTTCCTAATTTATAAAAACAGCACTTTCACAGCAATCAGCACTGCAGCTGACATCAACACTGTACTTTCAACCAGTTCTGGCGGCTGGAATACATATTCCGTTATTCCATACACGATAAAGAAAAGCATCAGTGCCGCTACAGCGTATATAATCCGTACAACCAGCTGTACCAATGCCTCTTTGATTTCACTATTCATTGCTCCCCTCCCTCTTTTTTGAAAATTTATATCGTTTTCACACGAATATGGTTTCGTTTTTGGTTTGAATTCAAACTTCAGGTGTCAATTCAGCACAAATTGGCACTTAAAAGTTATGCTTTTCACATAATGTTTATTGGAATATGCAAACGTAACCTCTCATCGGAGATTCGCTATCTCCCTTGGTTAATGCTTTTTTCAAGCGTTCTCTGTCCGTAAGTCTTGCCATTACTGAAATGAACGGTATCCCACTTGTCCCTCATACGCCCGGAATTGCGGAAAATTCGGTCAGTTTGGGCCAGATCGTTGCCGTTGATAAAATTGATCTGCCAGCAAAAATACAGGTCATCACGGCTCGTATCGCCGTACATGGCGTCTTCGCCGTTGTACAAGCGAATCATAAGCTCCTTGTTTTTCTGGGAAAAGAGCTTTTTGAGCACCTGTGCGTCGTCCAGCGTCAGCTTGGGTGCAGACGATGCAGGTGCAGTATCTACAGGGTCCGGCGCTGGCAGCACGACGTCCATCAAATAGTCAAGCACATCTTGCCCGTTGTTGATCGGAGCCCAAAGAATACAATTCCCAGTAATGGTAAAGAAACGATTTGCCGAATATATTTCGATTTTGTCGTTTCTAGCCCCTTTGCGGCCGTCCCGAATGGTTCCGGTCACGATGATATGCAAACCGCGCCCAGAGGGGCTAATTTCGCTATAGGAGCCTAAGGATTTCATGATACGGTATGCATCCTTTGTCAAAACCATATCCTCAACACAATGATCGATATCGATACCAACAAATGGGTCCTGTTCCGTAAAAACAAACCCCAGCCCGTCGTAGTCGCAGGCTGCCCGGCAGGATTCCTCGTATGTTCCCCATGTTAAAGGATCGTTGACCTTGGCAGGCTGCCCCGTCTTAGGATCAAAAGGCACCTTGATTTTTTTGACGCGCCCTTTTTCCTTTCGCTTAACAATTCGCCAGCACACCCATTGTGCATATTCCCGTAATTCTTCCGGTATCCGGTGTATCATTCCTATCGCATCCTTACTTTTCCAAAATTCGTTCCCGGCACCTGCCGTATTCTGGTTCCTTCCTGCTGTTCCTGCGTATTACAGCAGCCACCTTCTTATTCTTGTGCCAAGCGGCCCCCTGCTCCTTTCGGAAATCCTTGCAGGGCTCCAACCGATAAGGAATGCCCTGCCGCCGCATATAGTCTTCCAGCTCGTCCAATCTTCCGGCATATTGATTCTGCCAGAAAACCCGCGATGCTTCATGGCCGGTTTTCACAGCATCCTTCATCTGGATATCGATGTACCGCAATTGCCGTATTTTTTCCCAGATATGTTCCTGCTGCCGCTGGGTCATGCCGTTCGCTTCCAGTACGTCTACACTGCCTTCGCTGTCTCCGGCAATCCCCAAGGCTTCCCATACGGATTCACCTCCACATTCTTCTGGCGAATATTTTTCTTCGTCTTTATCTTTCATGGCTTATCATCACCTTACTACTAACATATACTGTGTACATATACTCTAATCTCTTACGTCACATTGTGACAAAAGTTTTGTCACATCCGCGTCACAATGTGACGCTCTTATAAATGGCTTATTTATACCGCATTTCACTCTTTTTGATACGTTTTATCATGCCGATGTTACGCCCCTTGTTACGCTGTCCAGGAATCGCCGTTACGCACCCCTGTGACAAGGGTGTGACAGTATGTGACGTCACATCTGCGTCACAATGTGACGCTCCCGTATTTGGCATTTCTATGCTATCCCATACCATATTTTGATAGAAATTATCATAGGTATGTTACGCCCCTTGTTACGCTCGCATTACGCATCTTGTTACGCTCATTTTACGCTTCGGTAAGCCTTATCGTTACGCTCGTTAATAAATTCACGTATTTTTTACAACATTCCCCGGTGGTAGAGCTTCTTTTTTTCGTGCCCTCATTTTCTGCATCCTTGTAGCAGCTTGCCGGTTCTGTCTCATTTTACGCATCCGAATGGCACTGTCCGTCTCGCTTCCGACCATCGACTCATAATGTGATATGTAAAACGCACCGGTCATCATCGCCTCCGTTGGCGGCAGAATTTCTACGAGCTGCGCCCGGATCAGCCGGTGCATACCGGCCTCAACCACAGAGGGGGGCATACCGGTCAACCGGCTCAATCCGTGCACATCATAGGGTATTTCATCGTTCCCTACCTGCTGTATCAGCTTGCCTTCATGCCGTAAAGAGCGTATGCACAAGGCTAAATATAGGCAGACATACTGCGGACCATCTGGCTCGCTCATGAGCCATTTGATATCGTCCCTGTCCAGGAAATCATCTTTTATTTTCATAAAATAATATTTTTTATTGTTGCTCATATTGCCCTCCTAACAATGATTGAGGTTGAGGAAGGCAATACTAGCGACGCATCGTTAACTTCCAGCAAACCAGCTTTTGCCAGTAGTTGTATACCTGAATCAATGACGTTATTATCGAGCAAAATAGGCGTATGCGCTTGAATCCATTGCACATTATAGGGTATTGCAGGCTCATGTAAGGATAAGCAACACAAGTGAAGGTATAACAGCACATATAAGCTGCCGTTGGGCTGGCTTAATATCCAGTTGATACAGTCCTGATCGAAAAAATCATTTCTAATTCGCAGCTCTTTTTTCATTCTACCCCTCCCGCCTTGCATTTTTGCCGGGAACGCATACGGCGCATCCTTCTTGCAGCATCACATTCAGAGCCCAGATGTTCCAACAGCGTCGGTATATAATATCGCCCGTCTTCCATCTTTTTAATCAATCCGACATGTTCAAGTTTTGGCAGCCCTTGCTTTACTATATGTACTGGCACCCGTGTTTTATGGGCGATATACTCCATGCTGCACGGAAGTTTCCGTTCTCCGACATTCCGCTGAATCAGTCCATCTTTGCGCAGAAACGCCAGGCACAACTTTAAATAGAAATAGGCGTATATCTGGCTTTTATCCTCTTCTTCCAGCCATTCAATGGTTTCGTCTAACATGAAATCCAATCCCAGCCGGTAAAAATATATCCGGCCGTTTCTATCTCTCATGCCACCTTCTTCAATGTCAGGAAATAAATTATCCGGCCAGTTTCTTTTTTCCATCTTCATTATCTCACCTCCTACCGGCTCAAAGCGCGTTCCCTGCCTCGTTCCTTAGCAGGACTGCGCCTTGCCACGACGCGTCGTCTCCGGGGCTTAAGCTCAATCGTCCGTTGGATATTATGCCGCTGCCGTTCTTGGGGAGTCGTTTTTAAAGCCTCCCGTTCAGCCGGCATCTGCACAGCGTGTTCCTTCGTTTCTTCCTTCTTCAAATCCCGCTCTATCATACGGGCCTTCATGTAATCAACGGCCTTCTCTGCGTCGCGGGCTGCCCGGTACAGCTCATTCGGGTCCCGTTTCAAAACCTGCGCCCAGCTGGTTAGGTAGGCCGCATGGTTTTTATAATGCTTTTCATCGAATCGGATATTATACTCCTGCTGAATAAACATAGAGGCCATTTCAGCCCGAAGCTCCTCTTTTGCATAGTCCTTGGTACCAAACACATTTTTTATATTCCGGTTCAGCCGATGTTCCGCCCCTGTACTGTGAGCAATTTCGTGACTAACCGTAGCATAATACTGATCAATGGAATTAAATTCATCCTGTGGTACAACGTGAATCGTATCGTCAGAAGGACTATAAAAATTGGCGCCAGTCTGGTCATGATAAATCGCAGCCTCGCTGTTTTTGATCAACAGCTCCAGCTCGGCGATCTGCTTTTTCCGTTCCGCGGCGATTTCTTCAGGTGTACGTTCCGGCAAAGCCGGAATGCCGTCTATCTGCTTGGCATTAAAAACGGTATAACCGGCAACCCGCCAATAGCGCGTTTCCTTTTCCGGCTCTTCGCTATCCGCCGCCCTTTCATCGCTTTTCTCTATCTCATAGGCCTTCCAAACTTCGATGGCCGTCCCTTTTTCGCCTTTTTTCACATGCCAGCCGTTTTCCTTGGCCTGATTAAAGGTACACCAGCGCGGATCATCATATCCCTTGGCTTCAGACGCAGCCATCAGGGATATGGCATTGCCGCCGCGGTAGGGTTTGCCAGTCACGGCATTGACCATCCGGTGTGCCGTATATCCCGGTTCCCAGAAAAAGGCCTTGCCGGCTTCCATATCAGCGACAATCTTATCTACCAGTTGCTTCCGCTGCTCTTCCAGCTTATTCGGCATCGCCATGACTGGTCACCTCCCCTTCATCTTCCCAAAAATCAGAAAGCAAATCTTCAAGCTCGCCAGGCATAAAAACGTCTTCATCATCTATGGCCCCATACGCACGGGCTTCAGTATCGTTCATCATATACATTCCTCCTTATAATTTACTGTCCGGGAAATCAAATTTGGATATCACCCGGATAGCGATTCCTTCTTTACCGGTAGCAATCTGGATCACATCGTTGTCGTTGTATCCCAGCAGTTGGCCATCGTGCCAGACAGCCTCCGTAAAAGTCAATGTCTTACCATTTATTTCAACTTTTATTCGCATTTCATCACCTATAAAACTTCCTGCTGTTCACGCTGTCTCTTTTCTTTTAGCCACTGCTGGTAATCTGCCTGGACCTCCGGGTCCCGGGCAGCGTTTATCATGCTTTTGCAAAAGAACTCAAACCGTACCTTCAGTTCATTCTCATTGACCGGCCGTGCCATCGCGGCTTCCAGTTCCGTCATACAAGCCACCTCATTTCATGTCGCTTTTTTAAGTATTGCAGCCAAACATAGTTTGACTTATACTTAAACTAAGGTTTATTTTTTAAACCTGCTATTTAGGCCAGATAGTTTCGATGTCCTCGCCGATAATATCGGCAATCTTTTGTTGAATACGCTTACTCTTAGTTTTTCCGTGGATAACCCGATTTATCAGTGTGACGGATACACTAAGCTCTGCTGCCAACAGAGTTTGTGTGTATCCATGACATCGTAACTGGCCTACAATATTGTCAATATCCATTTTGGCTATCTTCACCATTTGATTACTTTTCTTCTTTGAATAATATTTCAAGCGGCATATCAACTTCCAATAATTGCTTAATTTGAAGTGCTAATGCTAAACTTATGTCACTTTTTCCTGATAATTTTTCTACTACAGTGGATAAAGCTAAATTCAAGCTTTTAGCCAAATCTACCCTTCTTATTTTTCTACGTTTTAATTCTGCTTCTAAGTTCGGATACATTTTTTCATCTCCAATCTGCGAAAATTCATTAATTTAGCTTTATTATAAATGAATTTTCGTTAATGTCAATATTTATTTCTGAATTTTCAGTAATTTTTATTGATTTTTCGTAAATTAATGGATATACTAAATTTAAGGATGTGATTTAATGACTATTGAAGATGAATTAAAGGAATTAATTTTATCGCAATATAAAAGTATTCGCCAATTTAGTATAGCTGTTGGCATTCCTTATGGCACTGTAGTGAGTATTTTGAAACGTGGCATAGTAAATGCAAGTATAGGAAATATAATAACGATCTGTAAACATTTTGGAATTAGCGTAGATGGTCTTGCTAATGGAAAAATTATTTCCGCAGACCACCTAGCAAATAATAATGACGCTATTACGGAAAAAGAGTTTTCACTCATACAAAAATACCGTCTCATTTCCCCTGAAGGAAAAGAGACGGTAGATACAATTTTAGACATTCAATATAAAGCCGTGCAACCTAAAGTGAAAGAAAACGAGGCAATATAATTTTTGTCAATTTCAAAAATGAATGATAAGTTGGATGAATTACTAATCAAGAATAGCTTGACAAATGTATGACGAGGACTTATACTATTTACACAATCATATAAGTGTTAATAGTGTCCTTGGTAGTAAGCCGTCCAATTATAGGGAGTGCGCCGAATCCAAGGACTTTTTTTATTTTTAGGAGGTATCCTTTTATGAAAGTTGCCATAATGATTGATGGTGGATTTTATCGACGCCGAGCCCAGGCTTGTTTAGGCGAAAAAACAGCTCAGGATCGTGCTAATGAATTGATTCAGTATTGTTACCGGCATTTAAATCGTTTTTCTTCAGAAAGCAATGAATTATATAGAATTTTTTACTATGACTGCCCTCCAATGGAAAAGAAGGTTTATCATCCATTATTAAAGAAAACTATTGATTTCGGAAAAACAGATTTATTCACTTGGACTACTGATTTTTTTGAAGAATTACGTAAAAAACGCAAAGTTGCACTTCGCCTTGGCAAATTATCCGATGAACAAGCACATTTTAATATACGGCCACAAGTTTTTAGAAAAATCATTGCAGGCACCAAATCCATTGATGAATTAACAGAAAATGATTTTAGCATCAATGTTGACCAAAAAGGCGTCGATATAAAAATAGGAATTGATATTGCATCACTGGCTTATAAAAAACAAGTGGAACGGATCATCCTGATCTCCGGAGACAGCGATTTCGTTCCCGCTGCAAAATTGGCTCGACGCGAAGGAATAGATTTTATTCTGGACCCGTTATATAACCATATAAAACCAGATTTATATGAACATATCGATGGTCTCTATACCTGTGATTCGTCCTATAAGCCTCAAAAGTAGCAAAGTTTAAGAGAATCGCACTTATTATTTTGATATACAAATTTTATAAAACGTTTTTCTATGGAGGGGTCTTTTCATGAAAAAGATATTATTGTTTTTACTTTTTTTTATTATTCCTTGGAACATTTCATGGGCATCTTTTCTGAATAATAATCCTAATTATATCAAAATAGACGCATCAATGAAGGACAATATATATATCGAAAAAAATACGCCTGAATCAATACGTTATGAACCTCCCTACTATGTCATTAAGGGCAAGATATTCAGTGAAAATTTTGAATTACAAGCTATTGGAAGTATTACTGTTCTTTTTTATTACAATGACGAAAAGAAAGAAGCATATTATAAACCTATTGGTTTTTCAACTTATTCATCTGATGGTAAATTGTTACAGTACACAGATAAAGACGAAGTTATGAATAAGATTGAACCTGGCACAATAGTTGAATCAATAGCAGATTTATATTTTTTGATATGCTACCAAAAATGCTTTTTCCCTATATGCTAAATCTACTTAATAAATAGTCACAATATTAGATTAAGAAGGGAGAATTGTCATGAAAAAAATTTTAATTATATTGTTATTAAATATCATTGCTATAGCTCCCGTTTTAGCAACTAATTGGCAGCTTTTAGGGCACACAAGTGATAACTCATTAATATATATAGATCGCAGCTCTATCCAGGTATCTTCTGGTTTGGGTTTTATACGTTACAAACAAATAACAGGAGATAAGAGCTATTTAATTGCAGATGTAATTTTAAATGAGAAAAATAAAACTTCTACTGTTTATAATTTAGAAATTTATAGTGCAAAAGGAAAATTTTTGGAAGCATATGGATCACCTAATCGACCCCCGTTATATTCGTTAAAATGGCTTCCTATTTCTTCCTCCCCTATAAACGAAAAACTTTATTATGTTGTTTTTTCTTTAGAATAGATAGTCCAATAAAACTGCATATTGTCGGATGTATTGATAATAAAATTTAAGGACAACTCATACTATTGGAGGTGCTACTCGTATGAAAAAAATTATATTCAGTATTATAATTTTCTTTCTCTTGCAATGCTGCACAATTTTTGCGTCGTTTTTAAATAATTCGAATTATGTAAAAATTATGTCCGATATAGAAGCAAATATTTATGTTGACTCAAACTCAACTAAATCTATACGATATGAGCCTCCATATTACATTATTGAAGGTAAAATGTTTTACGAATTTTTTGGATCTCCAGAAATATTTGCTACAACAAATTTATTTTATTACGATTACAGTACTCGTAAAGTACGTGTAAAGGGATTAAATATTTCAGCCTATTCTCCCGACGGTACATTATTAAAAATAGAAAACAAACCATCAGCAATTATAGATGTCTCAGCTAAAACGCATATATCAACAACTGCTTATAGCGAAGCAGCAAATTTTTATTTCATAAAATGCTATAATAAACCCTTTTACAGATAAATTTTACAATTATTATATCTGATTGATGATATTTGATTGTTCAGAAAACGCATCGTACCCGATTTCATACTTTCTAAGGAACTCCTTGGTCGCTGACTCAATTTATCATCAATAATTTAATGGACATAATCAGTAAATAAAAAACGCATGCAGTTACACTACATGCATAATTCGCCTTGATTTCACCATTTTGACAACATCTAGGCTCTCCTATATAATGAAATCCTAGGTGTTGCCAGAATGGTAGGCGGTCAATCCTAGCCCCGGAAAGGGGCGATGCGTATGACACAGTTCGATTTTTTCGCGTTCTTAGTCTTACTAATAACGTTAATCCTCTGTATCAAAGCATAAGAAAAACCGCCTTCGGCTTCCAACGTTAGGCGGTTTTTCAAATCTCTTAATCATTGGGGCTGACCGTTACCGGCAACACCTTTTCTATATCTATTATACGGTTTTATATGGGCCTCGTCAATTAGCTTTTTAGCCAATATCATCATGTTGCATCAAAAAAGAGAGGTGAAAATCAATGACAAAAACAGCCGTCATTTACGCCAGATATTCGTCAAATAGACAGAGAGAAGAATCCATTGAAGGGCAAATTAGAGAGTGTAAAGCATTTGCTGCCCAAAATAATTTGTCAATTATCCACGAATATATAGACAGAGCTTTTTCTGCAAAAACGGTTAACCGGCCCGATTTTCTGAAAATGATTGAAGATAGCAGCAAGCATGCCTTTGATTATGTAATAGTTTATACGTTGGACCGGTTTTCGCGCAACAGGTACGATTCAGCTGTCTACAAGTACAAACTCAAAAAAAACGGAGTCCGAGTTTTATCCGCCAAGGAAAAAATCGCAGACGATCCGTCGGGCATCATATTAGAGTCGGTCATTGAAGGCTGCTCCGAATATTTTTTAGCAGATCTCGCTCAAAAAGTAAAACGAGGCATGTTGGAAAATGTAATAAATGGCAAATGGCCCGGCGGTAATATCCCTTATGGCTTTTACCTAGGACCTGATAAGCATCTGCACTTTAACCATGAACAAGTCTCTGGCGTTCGCCTCATTTTTTCTCTACTAGCCTCTGGGCAAAAATACTCATCAATCGTAAAGACCTTGAATGAAAAAGGCTATCGCACATCATTTAATAAACCATGGACACGAAATAGTTTGTCCCATATAGCCAGGAATCCTATTTATATCGGGACATTTAACTATCAGGGGCAAGTCTTTAAAAATTACGTTCCCCCAATGGTTTCCCTCGCTGATTTCGACGCTGTACAACGTATGTTTAATAAACGTAAGAGAACCGGCCTAGTTTCCCCTAAAAGCGCTAACTATGCGTTGGTAGGTAAAATATATTGCGGTCTCTGCGGATGCGCTTATACGGGCGTCAGCGGCACTTCTCGCAATGGCAACAAGTATTATTACTACACATGCTCATCCAAAAACAACGGTTCCGAGAAAAGCAAGCGTTTGGACAAAAAATGCAGTTCGAAAAACTTACGCCGGGACGAATTGGAAAAAGCTATATTAGACACGACCATTCAAATTCTCTCCGCACCCAACTCTATAAAATCAATTGCAAAACAGGTCGCAGCTTTCCAAGAAAAGAACAAAGATAGCGGCATAGTAGAGCGATTAGAAAAAGAGATGGAAGAAGTGCAGAAAAAGCTAACAAATTCCATCAAAGCCATTGAGCAAGGCATTTTTTCCGAAACAATAAAAAATAATATCGAACGATACGAACATGAAGTGTTAGAATTACAAGAAGCCATTTCTAAAGAAAAGCTAATCGCAAAAGCGTTTACTATAACGGAAGAATTCGTCGAATACTATCTCACATCATTTTTGAAGAAAATAAAAAAATACGACGAATGCAAGCTCGATATGTTCGAAACTTTCATTCGCCGTATCATAGTCTTTGATGATCATATTGAAATTCAATACAATTACAACAAAGATATTCCAATACTCGACAACCACGCGGTATTACCGTGTTCGAGTATGCATAATCTGGTGGGCCCACCTGGATTTGAACCAGGGACCAACCGGTTATGAGCCGGGGGCTCTACCGCTGAGCTATAGGCCCTAAAGGTAAGGTAAAACCCTTACCAAGTAATTATACGATAAGAAAGTAGACTCGTCAAGTTAAGGATTAAAGAAAA
Source organism: Megasphaera stantonii (assembly GCF_025567065.1). Lineage (NCBI taxonomy): Bacteria > Bacillati > Bacillota > Negativicutes > Veillonellales > Veillonellaceae > Megasphaera > Megasphaera stantonii. Next base: position 56,188 of record NZ_JAOQKD010000008.1, on the reverse strand, counting down.
TCTTTAATCTTTTCCCGCTTGCCCCAATTGCGCAGCTTGCTGAGGGCCTTGCCTTCAATCTGGCGGATTCGTTCGCGCGTGACGTTGAAATGCTGGCCTACTTCTTCCAGCGTTCTGGGGCGGCCGTCCTTCAAGCCGAAGCGCAGGTACAGGACCTTGCGTTCCCTGTCTGTCAGGCAGGAAAACACGTCTTCAATCTGCTCTTTCAGCAAAATAAAGGACGCAGCGTCGTCCGGGGCAATCGCTTCGGAGTCTTCGATAAAGTCTCCCAAATGGGAGTCTTCTTCTTCGCCAATAGGCGTTTCCAGCGATACCGGTTCCTGGGCAATCTTCATGATTTCCCGGACGCGTTCTACGGGAATATCCATCTTTTCGGCAATTTCTTCCGGCAGGGGCTCTCTGCCTTTATCCTGCAGGAGCTGCCGGGAAATGCGGATGAGCTTATTAATCGTTTCGACCATGTGGACGGGAATGCGTATCGTCCGGGCTTGGTCGGCAATAGCCCGGGTAATGGCCTGGCGAATCCACCATGTTGCATAGGTACTGAATTTATAGCCCTTGCTGTAATCGAATTTGTCGACGGCTTTCAAGAGGCCCAGATTGCCTTCCTGAATGAGGTCGAGGAACAGCATGCCTCGTCCTACGTACCGCTTGGCAATGCTGACTACGAGGCGCAAGTTCGCATCGGTCAGTTTTTTCTTGGCCATAGCTCCGGCTTTTAATTCTTCTTCCGTCGCGTCGGGCGAATTGCCTCGCTCGATAGCCTGGGCCAACGCGATTTCTTCCGTCGCCGACAGGAGGGGTACCCGGCCGATTTCCTTCAAATACATGCGGACAGGGTCGTCGATATTGATGCCCTCGGGAACGCTTAAATCGACGTTGTGCAGATCGGGAACAGGTTCGCCGTCGTCGTCGACGTTGAGGTCGTCGTTGTCGTTCAGGGAATCGTCTTCACCGATAATGTCGATGCCCTTATCGGCAAACAGCTCGTACATCTTATCGATTTGTTCCGGCGACAGGTCGTCCTCTTCCATGACGTTCATGATTTCCGTATACGTGAGACAGCCTTTTTTCTGGCCCGTTTGGAGAAGCTGCTTAATGTGCTGCAAGACGATTTCACGGCGTTCTTGTTCGCTCATCTGCTTTGCCGGTTCTTTTTTCTTGCTCGTTTTGCGTTTCGGCGCTTTCTTCGCTGTACTTTTCTTCGCGCCGGCCTTCTTTTCTATTGTATTTTCAACTGCATCTGTCGTTTTTACCATGACGTACAAGCTCCTTTCTCCTAAGACCACTTCTTGATTTCTTCGTTTATTCGCTTGCATGCTGCTAATTCTTCTATAACCCGCTGGTCGTTATTGCGGCTGTACGCAGTCGCTTTTTGGCTGTGCTCGATATACTGCTTCTGCAGCTCGGCTAAGCGGAACCGCCTGACATAATCCATCAGCACGGCTTCGTCCATAGGGACGTCCTGCAAAATCATAATCCGCGCTACTTCTTCCGCCTCTTCCGGCGTCAGGCGCTGCTGAATATCCGCTTTGGCATAGGCCCCCTGCGAGGCGTAGACGTCTAAAATGGTTTGATATATGCGGCGCCGGCGTTCATCCATAAAAAAGGCGATATCGATTTTCTGCCGGATGCGTTCGCATGCCGACGGTTTTTCCAACAAGAAGCGCAGAATATTTTCTTCCGCCACAGCCATGGAGCCTTGTCCACGGGCCGCCGCGTTTTCATGAAACACTGTCGGCGATATGACGACTTGCTGCTGGCCTAATTCCGGATGCTTGGCCACGTATTTATTAAATTCGCTGCGGACAGCTGTTTCATCAATTTGTATTTGCCTGGCCATTTTCTTTAAAAAGCCGTCTAAAACGACCCGGTTGTCTACGGTCGCCACGACGGGAAGAACCATGGCCGTAATAGAGGATTTTCCTTCCAGCGTCGTGCCATCGTATTGGCGCAGCGCCGTCTGGAGCATGTAGTCCAGAGCGTTGGGCGCGTTGGCAACGGCTTCTTTAAATTTTTCCGGCCCGGCTGAATTAATATATTCGTCCGGGTCCTTTCCCTGGGGCAGCGACACGACGCGTATCCGCAGGCCCATGCCGCGGACGATCTCCATCGCCCGCAGCGTCGCCTGCCGGCCGGCGCCGTCCATGTCGTAGGACAGTACCAGCTCGTCGGCCTGCCGCTGCAGCAGGCGGGCCTGCTCCGGCGTAAACGACGTGCCCAGAGAGGCTACGACGTTGCGTATGCCCTTGTCGTGAGCTGCTACGACGTCCATGTAGCCTTCGACGAGGACCGCCTTTCCCTCTTCATAAATGGCTTTGTGAGCCAGATCCATGGCAAATAATAAGCGGCGTTTATTAAATATAGGCGTTTCGGGAGAATTCAGGTATTTCGGCCGGCTGTCGTCCAGCACGCGGCCGCCGAATCCGACAATGCGGCTGCGGCCGTCCCGTATGGGAAAAATAACCCGATTGCGGAAGGCATCGTAAAAACGGCCGTTCTTTTCCTTTGCCAGTCCCAACAGCACCAAATCCTTTCCCGACACGCCTTTTTTCATGAAGGCATCGGTCAGCTTATTCCAGCTGTCCGGCGCGAAACCGAGCTTAAATTCCCGGATCGTCCCGTCGGATACGCGGCGCTTGTGAAAGTAGGCCAGTCCCGGTTCTCCGTAATGAGTTTTCGTCAGACAATTATGAAAAAAATTCCCGGCCATTTCATTGATTTGATACAAGCGGCCTGCCAGCCGTTCCCGTTCGATTTCCTCAGCCGACTTCTGGATTTCCGGCAGGGGGATATGAGCCCGCTCGGCCAGCATCGTCACGGCGTCGGAAAAAGAAACGTGCTCCTGCATCATAATGAATTTAAATACGTCGCCCGAGGCATGACAGCCGAAGCAATAAAAAAAACCTTTATCAGCGGCGACGCTGAAAGACGCTGTTTTTTCACTGTGAAAAGGACAGCAGGCCCAAAAATTCCGTCCCTGGCGCTTTAGGGACACATACCCTGATATGACGCCGACGATGTCGTTGGCTTGCCGCACCTGTTCAATGAATTCACTGGAAAATCTCCTCACGCCAATCACCTGTACCTTTAATTATTCCGACGATAATATATTCTCTATGGCCCGGCCAAAATCCTTCTTTTATTTCCAAACCGCGAAAAAAACAGGAGACCTGCAAAAAATCCGCAACGCTCCTATCATAATACATTCCCTGCCCATCGGTCAACGTTCTTTTCCATTTAATTTTATTTGCAAATTGACGGGGGAACCTAGAAATGTATAGATTTATTTTTTACCATTTTGTATAATATAGATGAATAATCTTAGATTTGTATTAAAGGATGGTATAATGATTCATTTTACAGTAGGCCCGCTATCCAGGCCCACGAGCCTTCTCGGAGCGCTGCGCCATTTCGGCGTATCGTCAACGCTGCGCCGCCGCATCAAACGCAACGGCGTCTGCACGGTCAACGGCCAGATTGCTTCGACAACGCAGTTTGTCTATGAGGGCGACGTAGTCCGCGTCGACCTGCCTCAGGTCAATTCGTTTTCGCCCGAGCCCATCCCTTTGTCTATCGCCTACGAGGACGACTACCTCCTCGTCGTCGACAAGCCCGCAGGCCTGCTCATGCATCCGACGGCAGCCGTGCGGCAGGGTACGCTGGCCAACGCCGTGGCGTACTACTACGAACAAAGCCGCCAGCATTGCTCGTACCACCCGATGCACCGCCTGGACAAGAATACGTCGGGCTTGTGCATGATTGCCAAAGAACCGCAGGTGCAGTCCCAATTCGACAAAAAAGAGACAGCTTATAAACGGCTGTACATGGCGTTGACGGAAGGCCGCTTTCCCAGCCCCTTCGCCACTGTCCGCAGCCCTATCGGCCGCTGCCCGGACAGCATCATTACCCGTCAGGTCATGGCCGGAGGAAAACCGGCCCATACGGATTTCACCTGCCTGGCCGCCGGCGACGCCTACAGCCTGGTCAGCGTCTGCCTGCACACGGGCCGGACCCACCAGATTCGCGTACACAGCGCCTACCTCGGGTATCCCTTGGTCGGCGACGACTTGTACGGCGGTTCACGGGCCCTCATGACGCGGCAGGCGCTGCACGCCTACGCCATGCAGTTCGTCCATCCCATGACGGGACAGCTTATTTCGGTCAATTCCCCCCTCCCTGCTGATATGGCGCGCCTTGTCAGCCAGGCCGGCTGGAATTACATATACGCAAGGCTTCATTAATTTCATTTATTTTTAGGAGGTATGCCAAATGCCATTAGTCGGAACCACAGAAATGTTTAAGAAAGCCTATGAAGGACACTACGCCATCGGAGCGTTCAACATCAACAACATGGAAATCGTTCAGGGCGTTACGGAAGCAGCTGCCGAACTGAAATCCCCTATTATTCTTCAGGCTTCGGCCGGCGCCAGAAAATATGCTAAACCGGCATATTTGAAACACCTCGTAGAAGCGGCTCTGGAAACGAACGACCTGCCCATCGCCCTTCACCTCGACCACGGCGCAGACTTTGAAACGTGCAAGGACTGCATCGACGGCGGCTTTACGTCGGTCATGATTGACGGCTCCAAGCATTCGTTTGAAGACAACATCGCCTTGACGAAAAAAGTCGTCGAATACGCTCACGCCCACGGCGTCGTCGTAGAAGGCGAATTAGGCCAGCTCGCCGGCATTGAAGACGACGTAAAAGTCGCCGCTCATGAAGCTTCGTATACCCGTCCGGAAGAAGTAGAAGAATTCGTAACCCGCACCGGCGTCGATTCCCTGGCTATCGCTATCGGCACCAGCCACGGCGCGTATAAATTCAAACCGGAACAGTGCACGCGCAACGAACAGGGCGTCCTCGTTCCGCCGACGCTGCGCTTCGACATCCTCGAAGAAGTTTCCAAACGCCTGCCCGGCTTCCCCATCGTACTGCACGGCGCTTCGTCCGTCGTTCCGGAATACGTTAAGATCATCAACTCCAACGGCGGCAACTTGGCCGACGCCATCGGCATTCCCGAAGACCAGCTCCGCAAAGCCGCTTCCATGGCAGTCTGCAAGATCAACATCGACTCCGACCTCCGCCTGGGCCTGACCGCCGGTATCCGCCAGCACATGGCGCAGCATCCCGATCATTTCGACCCGCGCCAGTACCTCACGGACGGCCGCCAGTTCGTCCATGACATCGTAGCGCATAAGATCAAATGCGTTCTCGGATCGGAAGGCAAAATCTAACTAAATTACAAAAATATATTGATTTTTAGCGCTCTATATGATAGAATACTTTCTAGTGTTCTTGTAATTTAGGGAGGTGAATCAATTGCCGCAAATTAAATCCAACATCAAATCCATGGAAAAGGACGCAGCTCGTCACGCAGCTAACTCCAGAGTAAAATCTTCCGTTCATACGGCTATCCGCCGCACGACTGAAGCAATTGCCGCTGGTGATGCCGACGCTGTAAAGAAAGCCTTTGATAAAGCAAGCAGTGTAATCGATAGCGCCGCTCAGAAAGGCGTTCTCCATAAAAACAACGCAGCTCGCAAAAAGTCCCGCCTGGCTGCTAAAGTCAACGCAATGGGAAAATAATGTAAATGCTGACAAGGCCCGCCGAATACGACGGGCCTTGTTTTTCTATTCTCAAGGAGGCCCTATGCAGTTCCCCCAGTTTTCACAGTTTAGACATTTTCTTATTTTATTTTTCCCCCTCCTATTCACGCAGGTAGCGCAAATAGGCACAAGCGTATTCAGCAGCATCTTCAGCGGCCAGGCCGGCACAGTCGATTTGGCCGGCGTCGCCGTCGCCGTCAACATCTGGGTGCCCATCTTCGCCGGCGTCTGCGGCCTCTTTTTCGGCGTGTCGCCGATTATTTCCCAGCTGCGGGGAGCCCGCAAGGACAGCCGCATTCCCATGTATATCGCCCAGAGCTTGTATATCGCCGTCTTCTTTACCGTCGTCGCCATCGCCCTGGGCAGCCTCGTCCTGCCGCCCTTTCTCGACTTTATGGGACTGGAACCGGCTGTCCGCTACATTGCCGGCGAGTACCTGTTTGCTCTGGCCTTGGGCATTCTGCCTATGTTTCTCATGGCGACGATGCGCTACGTCGTCGACGCCCACGGCATGACTCATATTTCTATGGCCATCATCGTATTTCATATGGTCGTCACGGTACTCCTGTTCCGCCTCCTCATCTTCGGCGGACTGGGCATCGCTCCCATGGGCGGCATCGGCACGGGCTACGCCTTGACAATCGCCTCGTGGATCGCCTTCTTCATCTTTGCCGCCGTATTCCAATGGAAGGAGCCCTTTCGCTCCTATGCCATCTGGACGAAGCCCCGCCCCGTCAGTTGGGCCCACTGCTATCACCAGCTGCAGCTGGGCATCCCCATCTTTATCGCCGTATTCTGCGAAACGAGCCTGTTCAGCATCGTCGGCCTCCTCATGGCCGAGTTTGGGACGCTGTATCTGGCAGCCAATCAGGCGGCTATCAGCTACGCCACGCTGACCTATACGATTCCCTGGAGCGTCAGCCTGACAGCGACTATCGTCATCGGCTACGAAGTAGGCGCTAAGAATTTTGCCGGCGCCCGCCAGTACGCCCTCCTCTGCCAGATGACGGCCTTTGCCATGGCGACGGTGACCGTTACGGCGACGTACCTGTTCCTGGACCCGATCAGCAGCCTGTTTACCCACGATGCGGATACCTTCGCGGCTATCCGCAAATTTCTCGTATACGCCATGGCCTTCGTCTTTCTTGACGCGGCCGGCACGCCCGTCCAGGGCATCCTGCGCGGCTATAAGGACGTCAAGGTCATTACGTACATCGCCTTCGTCACCTACTGGCTCATTAGCATTCCCTTAGGCTACGCCTGCGCCCATTTGACGCCGTACGGGCCGTACGGATACTGGCTGTGCTTCGTCATCAGCCTGATCATCAATTCCAGCGCCCTGAATTACCGCTTATGGCGTCACACAGCATTTCAACATTAAGGAGTGATTCTCATGCCAACAAATGAACAACTGGCCGTCTATGCCAATATCCTGCTGACCAAGGGCCTGAACCTGCAAAAGGGCCAAATCCTGGTCGTCAACGCCCCCGTCGAATCAAGCGCTTTCGTAACGATTTTGACCAAGGAAGCCTATATCTGCGGCGCGTCGCAAGTCGTATGCAACTGGCGCTGCGACGATACGGCCCGCCTGCGCTATGAATACGAAGGCCAGGAACAGTTTGAATCCTTTCCCGAATGGCGGCGCGAATTCAGCCTGTCCTACTACCGCCAAAACGCCGCTTTTTTAAGCCTCATTTCAGCCAATCCCTACCTCATGAGCGGCATCGACACAAAGAAGATCTTTGCCTGGCAGAAAGCGCAGAATGAAGCCTTAAAAGAATATATCGACGGCATGATGGCTTCCAAGACGACGTGGCTCGTCGCCGCCGTTCCCAGCAAGGTCTGGGCATCCATTTTATATCCCCAATTGGAAGACGATGCAGCTTATAACGCCTTGTGGAACCAGATTCTCCAGTCGTCCCGCGCCGACGGAGCCGATCCCCTGGCGGACTGGGACGCTCATCTCGCCAACCTGGCAGCCCGCCGTCAGTGGATGACGGAGCAGCATTTCTCTGCGCTGCGCTATACGAACTCCCTCGGCACAGACCTGACGATCCGCCTTCCGGAGAAGCATATCTGGCAGGGCGGCGCAGAAACATCTGCCAGCGGCATCTCCTTCAACGCCAATATCCCGACGGAAGAAATCTACACGGCTCCCTGCGCCGACGGCGTAGACGGCGTCGTATACAGCACAAAGCCCTTGGTTTATAACGGCAACGTCATCGACAAGTTCCGCCTCGTATTTAAAGACGGCAAGGTCGTCGAAGCCCATGCCGAAACAGGCGACGACGTCCTGCAGAAGCTCGTCGCCATCGACGAAGGAGCGGGCCGCCTCGGCGAAGTCGCCCTCATTCCCTACCATTCGCCCATTTCCCTATCGAATATCCTCTTTTATGAAACCTTATTCGATGAAAACGCGTCGTGCCACTTAGCGCTCGGCGCGTCCTATCCGACCTGCCTGGCCGGCGGAGCGGAAATGACGAAGGAAGAAACGGCGCAGGCCGGACTGAATGATTCCATGATTCACGTCGATTTCATGGTCGGCTCGCCGGATCTGTCCATTACAGGCATCAAAGCCGACGGCAGCGAAGTACCCGTCTTTCTGCACGGCGACTGGGCAGAATAACGGCTCACGCTGCCTGCATCAGCGTAAATCCCCTCGTTACCTGTCCCTATCGGTAACGAGGGGATTTGTATATTCCAATGCAAAAACGCTCCCTTACGGCAGACGACCGTGCCGTCCTCGCAAGGGAGCTATGGGAAATTCCCGGTATGTTCTTACCCTCTGTAGGAAAGATTATTCGATTCCACTTCGTCGGGAGCCGTCCTGACATGGCCTTTTACAACCGTTCCGTCACCTTTAATATACGGCCGGACCGTCACCGTAGGCTCGTCGGCATAGGGATTTATATAAGAGGAATGGTTGACGTGAGCCCCATGAACGGCGTCATAGGACACTCCGGCGCTGGGATATACGCCGGGATGCACGGTAATGCCGCTGTGAACGGTATCAGGATATATAGGAGGCCGTACGATAATACCATCGTGAACGACGTCAGGAGAAGCCGCAGTTCCCGGATATGCAGCAGGACGGACTGCAACGCCGCTGTGGACGACGTCGGGGGGCGGCGCAGCGTCAGGATATACGTCGGGACTTACGACTACGTCGCCGTGAACAACAGGGATTTTTAAGAAGGGCAAGACAAAAGCGACGACCAGCAGCGGCACCAAGCCCATAATGCCGAAGGCCTGCTTCGTCGTATAGCCCATTCGATACAGCCATTTTAATATGACATGCAGCACGAGGACTGCCGCCGCAGTCAAGGCATACGCCGCATAGCCGAGAAGACCTATATGGGACGCGCCAAAGGCGGCGAGAAGGCCGTACATGTAAGCCCCGGCCAAAATGGCGTATATATTTCGGATGATAAACCGTATGCGCAGCACAAAAAATACGACGGCCAGTATAAAGGCCACGGGAGCCAAAAAGGGAAAGAGGACGCACAGCCCGCCGATTATCACGGCCAGGACGACGATCATTTTCAGCACCTGAAAGGACGTGACTAAAAAGAACACCAGGGCGGCGCCTGCCGCAAACAGCGGCGACGTGCCGGACAGGACGAGGGCAATAAAATACAGCACTAAAAAGCCTGCGTGCATCGTCTTGTTCATAGTCGTTCCTCCTGACGGAATTACGCGTCTTCGTACAAATCAATCGTCCGCTCTACAAATCCCTTATACTGCTCGTACTTCTGCCGGATGTCCGTATACGCATAATGATGGTACATAGGCATCTGCTTCACTTGCCTGAAAAAGGTATGGAAGCATTCAACCAATTTTTTATTCGCTACGACGTAAAACGGGCATACCGATTCGCGAATATACTGAGGATTTTTCTTAAAAAAAGCGGCCGTATAATTGGAATAAAAGGATAAATTCGTCACCTGATATTCCGACATTTCCATGGAGGCCTGAATGACGCCTACGGTAATTTTCGGATTTTTTTCCATAATATCCAGCGCATGCTGCAGGTGCATCTTGCGATACGGAGCCTTCATCTTGAATTCCTTATCGGTAAAAAACATATATCCCGTTTCGATATAACGGATAATCGACGTCATCGGCAGCATAAATTCCACTTCGCCTGAGGCCATCATTTCATCCCACATGATCTGCAGCTGTCCGATCTGCCTCGTCACCTGCTTCGACGCCTTGATTTCCGTCAAAAATTCAGAAACGGCCTGCGGCGGCAGCAGGAAATCGACGCCGTTTGTCAGGAAAAAGAAATATTTGTCAGACGAATAAAAGGCCGTCCGAAACCCGATATCCTCGATTCCCAAGGTTTTCACCGGGGCCAGCGCTGCCTGCTGGTTGGCAAAGCCGACGTAAAATCGGTTATAAATATCCTGCACCAGGGCCGCGTCGGAAATATAGGTACAAATGCCGATACTGCGCTCTCCCTGCAGGGAATATTGAATAACGAACTCATTTTCCATGATGATCGTATTGCCCTGCTTTAAGACGTCGGAATGATACAGCTTAAACTCGTAATTCAGGTATTTTCCCAGAATAATGTACAGCTGCTCCGTATATTTCGTATCGCGGGACAATTTTTCCAAATCGATGCCGACGTGAATCGTAATGTGCGGCGCCGTCTCATTGGGAAATTCCAGAAATTTCCAGAAATCAATGTCCAGCAGCGTGCAGAAATCGCCTAAAATCAGCAGGTTGCTTCCCTCTTTGGCGTTCTGCACCTTTTCCTTAAATACTGTATTCATAAATAGAAAGACATCGTGATTCCCCGTAATGACCTTCGCCGGCACGGCAGCTTCCTGCCGGTGGCGGCCGTGATGCTTCATGGAAAACCGATAGGAGGCGCTTAACTGCTGCAATATTTCAAACTCCGCCGTTTCTCGCGTCACAGGGACAGCAAACAATGTACTCAGTTCGTCAATCTGCCCGTTGGTTATGACTGATTCGGCGAAGCACTTAGCCAGTTTTTCATTGATCTGCTCGATATATTTCGTCGCCGGCAATTTTACGCCGTTCACCCACTTGCTGATATAGGACACGTCGTATCCCGTTATGTTCGCCAAGACTAAATTCTTCGTTTCCGTTATCGTAATCAGTTTTTTCAATATCACTGCATATTCTTCAGATACCAAGCAAATACCCCCTCGTTATGGCATATTGCTATGCTACCATGTTTTTCATGGCATGACAAGAATGAAAGGCATGTCATGAGGAATAGTTATGCAATATTACTGAAAATAAAAATTGCCCGATATACGCAGCAAATTACAGCGTATATCGGGCAATTTTATCGTTCCATATTTATTTATTATGAAGAATCTTTATAAGAAATGAATTTTTTTCATACGGATTCTTACTGACACTTAGCCATCAGGTGTTTGGCCTTTATATACTGGTCGATGCCGACAGCCACTTTCTTCCCTTCGCGCATAGCCAATACGACGGTTGCCGGTTTATGGACGATGTCGCCGGCGGCGAATACACCGGTCTGGCTGGTCATGCCGTACGGTTCGTCCTTCGTGAAGATGTAACCGTCACCGTTCATGTCGACGCTGAACTGGCGCATGCAGTCCAATTCCGGCCGGTTGCCGATAGCGGCGATGATTTTATTAGCCGGCACGACGCCGAATTCTCCTGTCGGCACCATCGTGGCGTCTTCCAAAATCTGCTGTTTTTCGTACTGCAGGCCTTCTACATGGTCCTGACCTACGACGGCCTTCGGAGCCGAGTAGAATTTAAAGGCGACGCCGTCAGCCTTCGCAGCTTCATATTCCGAGGGCAGGCACTTCATGTTCTTTTCTGCGCGGCGGTATACGATAGTGACGTTGGCTTTCAGGCGCAGGGCCGTGCGGGCCGCGTCGATAGCCACGTTGCCGGCGCCTACGACGATGACGTCGTCTCCGGGCTGAATCGGCAAGTCTTCCTGCTTCGCCTGGCCGAGCTGTACCTGCTGAACCTGGGTCAGGAAATGCTGCGCGTCGACGACGCCGTCGACCGTATCGTTTTCAACGCCCAAATTCCAGCCTACAGGCGCGCCGGTAGCGATGAAGACGGCTTCATATCCTTCGGCAAACAAGTCGCTGATTTGTTTGTCCGCGCCGATTTTCGTATTGAATTGGAAGACGGCGCCCAGCTGCTGCAGGTATTCCATTTCCCGGTATACGTGCTTTTTATGCAAACGGAACGAAGGAATGCCGAACATGAGCATACCGCCCGGCTCGGAAGCGCTTTCAAAAATCGTTACGTCGTACTGCCGGCTAAGCAGCTCGTGGGCGGCAGCCAATCCGGCAGGGCCGCTGCCGATTACGGCGACCTTAGCAACGGCGTCGCCCTTTTTAGGAACGGGCAGCAATTCGCCTTCGAAGCATTTATCGGCTACAAAGCGTTCCAGCTTGCCGATTTCAACGTGTTTTCCCTTTTTGCCCAATACGCAGGCCCCTTCACACTGCTTTTCCCACGGGCAGACGCGGCCGCAGATGCCGGGCAGACAGCTGTTGTGCGCGATGTGTTCGGCAGCTTCGCCGATGTTGCCCTGAGCCAGCGCATGAATAAACTGGGGAATTTCATTGTTGATAGGACAACCCTTACGGCACTGCGGAACGGCGCAGTTCAGGCAGCGGCGCGCTTCTTCGACGGCTTCTTTCAAGCTGGCGAAATCGGCGCTTTCCAACGGTTCCTGTTCAAATCCCAAGACGTCTTTATACTCTACCATAGTTTCTCATCCTTTGCTTTTTAATAGTATACACCACGTATAGTATACAACATTTTGACAAAAAAAGTCATCCCGAAACAGCAGGACCTAGTTCCCCTGTTTCGGGATGACAGCTGCATCATCGCGTCAGCACATCCAACAGCTCAGATTGAACCTTAGAATTTCTGACCAGATGCGTCTTTTTTCAGCCATTCGATGAGGACTTCTTCTCTCGTCCGTTTGATTCTGTCAATATCTTCCGGAGTCCAGTTGTACAAGCCCGTGCCGGTCTTAGCGCCCAAGTTTCCTTCGTCGACGCATTTCTTCATAACATCGGAAGCTTCCTTGTCGTCAGCCAGGTCGGCATTCAAGTAAGCGGAGATGTTGTAGAAGATATCGAGACCGCCGAAGTCAGCCGTTTCGATCGGGCCCGTTACGCCTAAGCGGCGGCCGATGCTGTATTTGCAGATGGCGTCGACAGCTTCTGCCGTAGCGATGCCTTCTTTTACGCAGTGCAGGGCTTCACGAAGCAGAGCAAACTGGAGGCGGTTGCCGACGAAGCCCGGAGCTTCTTTCAGCAGCGCAACCGGTTTTTTGCCAATTTTTTCCATGAGCTTCCATGTAATGTCGACAGTTTCCTGGTTCGTCTTAGCGCCCGGAACGATTTCAACCAACGGAATCAGATGAGGAGGATTCCAGAAGTGAGCGACGACGAAGCGTTCGGGATGATCCAAAGCCGACGCGACTTCTGTCGGGGACAATCCGGAGGAGTCCGTAGCAAAGATAACGTCGGGTCCTAAGTAGGATTCCATTTCTTTGTAAACGGCTTTTTTGATATCCAGATCTTCTGCAACCGATTCGATGACGAAATCAGCGTTGGCAGCAGCGTCTTTCAGCGTCGTTACGCCGTGGATGCGGCTGAGGAGGCCTTTTTCTTCTTCTTCCGTCAAGAGGTCGTTCGCTTTCATAACGTCCAGCGTGAAGTGGATATTTTTCATAGCCCGTTCGATACTGGCATCCTTACGACCGAACATGTTGACTTCGTAACCGCTCTTTGCAAAAGCAATCGCTGTGCCGAAACCCATCGTTCCGCAACCGAGGTTGCAAATCGTCTTAATGTCTTCGAATTTTTTCATGTGTTTTTACCTTCCTTCTTTTATGTATTTTTAATTATTACTAACTCGTATTACACTATACTCTGCTCTCTATTATAATCTTAGACTGCAAACGGAACGAATGTCAAGCCGAAGATCATGATAAGAGCCAAAACGATGAAGGCTACAAAGCTGTAACCGACGAAGTCCTTGAATTCCAAGCCGCAGACTGCCATGAACGGTACGGCGAAGAACGGCTGAACCAATGCAGTCAAGTCGCCGCCAAACATGTAGGCGATAACGGTCTGCGCATCGGGAACGCCCAAGGCCTTGCCGGCAGGAATAAGGAACGGAGCTTCGATAACCCACTTGCTGCCGCCGGACGGAATGAAGTAGCTGATGATACTGCTCAGGATAGCAGCGATAGCCGGGAACGTCGTCGTCGTGCTGAAGGAAATAACCCAAGCGGCGATCGTATCGACGAGGCCCGTAAATTTCATGATACCGAAGATACCGGCATAGAACGGGAACTGGAGGATAACGCCCCAGGCTGCCGGCGTGGAAGCCTTAACAGCTTTCAGCATAGCTGCCGGAGAACCGTACAGCCAGATGATCAAGGTCAGGAACAGGAAGTTCAAGACGTTGATGTCCAAGGATTGACCGAGGATGAAGAAATGATAGAACAGGTACGCCAGGAACATGAGGCCGATGATGTAGGAGCACCACGGTTTATACGTAACCCATTCGCTCGGCGTCTTGATTTCCACTTTCGTATCTGCAGCAGGCGGATCGATCTGAGCCAGAGCCGGATTCCACTGAGAAATGGATACCATTTTTTCCTTGTTCTTAGGCTGAAGTACGAAGCCGAAGAGGACGAGGATAGCGATGATGGAAGCTGCTGTCAGAATCAGGTTGTACGGATGGAAGATAGTCATGGAAATAGGAATAACGCCCATTTCTTTGACCATGAAGTGGTCAGCCGTAGCGACGAGCAGCGGAGCCGAACCGGAAAGACCCATGTGCCAGATGAAGAACGGCGTCCAGCCGGCACCGCACAGATAGCGGTAGTCGATGGCAATGCCTTTGCGTTCAGCCTGGACAGCCAGGTTCTTACAAATCAGGGCGGCGAATACTAAGCCGAAGCCCCAGTTCAAATAGTAGCCAATCGTGGAAAGGATGACGCAGTATACATATACGCCAGTAGGAGAATTAGGTTTGCTGCAGGCCGAGGAAATGAGGCGCGTGCAGATAGGCGTCGTTGCCAATGCATAGCCCGTAATAACGATTAAGGACATCTGCATGGAGAATGCCAGCAAGGTCCAGAAACCTTTGCCCCAGGCGATAACCGTTTCGAAGGGGCTGGCCGGCGTGAAGATAAGTGCTAAAATAAATGCGACAATAGTAAGAATTAAAGCGATGACATACGAATCAGGTACCCATTTTTGGGCAAAGTCGGTAAAATAATCAGTAAATTGCTTCTTTTGAGTAGACATACTCATTTCTCCTTTCTTTGTTTTATTGTGACACCTTTCACCTAATACGGCGGTCTTCCGCCTTTCCTTCAGAAGACTGCCTTTTCTCCTAATATGCTACACTGTTATTATACCCTGTTTTATATTGAATAACAGTTAGAATTAATAGACTATATTGACCAAATAAACGAAAAATTGAATTCACTTGACTCATATTTAAATTTTAACGAATCATATTGGATACTCTTAAATATTCGTCAACTATTTTCTCGTTATATCATAAAACTGATATATTTTCCCTCCTATCTGCCGAAACAGCGCTGTGTACTGCGCCTTACTGCAAAAAAAATATCTCTATATATGGTGCCCTGCATACTCCTTGACTACGGAGATGGCATGCTGTGGAAAGGCAAGAATTTTTTTACTATACAGGAATATTTCGTTTTATAAATTATTTTTGTGCTGCATATTATTTTATACGACAAATATGCAATGCGACAGGCATACGCTTTGTTCCTAACGTAACAAACCGCCCCCTGCCGACAGACAGGAAGCGGTTCACTGGGAATGGACTATTTCTTCTCCATATTTCTCTTCAATTGTTCTAATACTTTCTTGGCCTTTTGACGGCGGTTCCAATACCACAGGCCGCCGTATACGATGACAACGATGACGATCAGGACCGTCAGGCGGCCGGCGTTGTCTTCCAGCATTACGACGTCGTGCCCGACGACGACTTCCACGGCAACGGAAGGCAGCTTGCCAATCAGCGTGCCCAGTATATAATCGCGGTAGCTGATGCTGCTCAGCGCCCCCAGGGCCGTAATCAGCCCGTTCGGCGAGTACGGCAGAGCTCTGGCGACGGCCATGGATTTCAGCGTGCTGTATTCGTCCAGCTTGCTGAGCATACGGCTCTTTTCAATGAGCTCCTTGGCCTTATGGCGAAACAGCGTCCGCATGAAAAAGAAGCTGATGACGACGCCGATCGTCTCGGCCAGCCAGGAAATGACCGTCCCGGCGGCGATGCCGAATAAGACGCCGTTAGCCGCCGAAATGAAGATAGACGGCAGAAATCCGACGATATTGATGACGATGTCGATGATCATGCTGACGACGACGGCCCACACGCCGAAGGAGCGCAGGTATTCAATCGTCCCGTCTAAATTGCCGCTGACGGACAATTCCCATACAGTGCGGTAAAAATCAGGTATCAGCAGGTGGATGCCGCCTAATACGCCGATCAGCAGGGCAAAGAATATAATTTTTATATGTGTTTCCGACAAGGTAGCAGCTTGTTTCATAGCTTATCCTTTACGTTCCCGTACGGTCACAATCGTACGGCTTCTAATCCGGTCGTGCTTTAATTTCGTCAAATACATGGAACCTCCGACAATACAAATACCGCCCATAATCGTCATGACTGTCAGCACTTCATCAAAGAACACAAATCCCCACAACGCATTGAAAACAACGGCAATATATGCTACGAAGCTGACGACGACAGGGTTTCCGTAAGCGTAGGCGTCAGTCATCCAAATCTGGGCGACGACGGTAATAATGCCTAACGCAATATACAAAAGCCATTCTCTGCCGTTCGGCATCTGAAAATCAAAGCCCATGAGAACCGCACCGGCTACGGCCGCACAAAAGAGAAAATAAAAGACGATTTCGTACTGATGATGCCGCCCTGACCCGGTCAGCTTGCTGATCGTCGTATAAGCCATAGCGGCAAACAAAGCCTGAGCCAGCACGAATAGGGAATATACGTTGAACGACGAAAAATTCCACGGCCGTACGACCAGACAAGCCCCGACGACAATGACTACCAAGGGCAGAGCCGCTCCCCTGGGCATGACTTCCTTTAAAAAGACAGCCGCAAATATCATGACGAAAAACGCCGACAGCTGGGATAAAATCGACACGTCAGCCAGAGGCATGCCCCGCAGGGCATAGAAAATGCAAATCATGCCCGCGCCGCCGACGACGCCGCGAAACCACAGCGTCGGACGGTCGTACTTGGAAAAATGAACATGCTGGGCCTTCATGAGCGCCAAAATGAGCAAGGCGCTCAAAAAGCCGCGGAAAAACGATATTTCTCCTGTACTCATCGTATACGACAATTCTTTAACGATGACATTTTGCAAGCTAAACGCCAGCGAAGACAATATCATGTAAATGACGCCTTTACTCATACGACTTCCTTTACCTCTTCCCTATCAAGGCTCACGCCCGGCCGTGAATCGCGTCGACGAAGGCAAGGACGGCCTGTTTCATATCTTCTTTCTCAATGGAGCTGCCGAAGCGGACGGGCTTATTCCGCAGTTCTGCCAGCGGCTTAGGCAGGGCCATGCCCGTTACGTCGGCGATTTCAAGAAGCTCGTCGAAGGCATCGTCGTGCTTAGGCAAGGCCAGCGCCTGGCAGATGACCGGCGGGAACTTATAGGGATGTGCCGTCGCCATGACGACGGTATGGCGGCCTTCGCACAGCCCCTGTCTGCGGCGGTTCATGTATACGCCGTAGGCTACGGCCGTATGGGGGTCCAAAAGATATCCGTAATCGTTGTACACGTGGTTGATGACGGCTTCCGTTTCGCCGTCGTCGATCCAACCGCCTTCAAATTCCCGGCGGAGCTGGGCCAATTCTTCTGCCGATACGGCTATTTTTCCCGTTTCAGACAAGTCCTTTTCCCACTCCGCAACCTTTTCCGCATCCTGCCCGGCGACATAAAACAGGAACCGTTCAAAGTTACTGGACAGGAGAATATCCATGGACGGGCTGTCTGTCGTAAAGAACTGGCGGTTCATATCGTACACGCCCGTTTCAAAGAAATCGGCCAGGACCTTATTCTTATTGGAAGCGCAAATCAGCTTGCCGATGGGAACGCCCATCTTTTTGGCAAAATATCCGGCCAGGATATTGCCGAAGTTGCCTGTCGGCACGACGACGTCGAAGATTTCCCCTTCGGAAATAGCGCCATTGTCGACGAGGGATACGTACGTCGAGACGTAATAGGCGACCTGCGGGAAGAGGCGGCCAATGTTGATGGAATTGGCGCTGGAAAGCAACACGCCCTTTTCGTCAGCATAGGCGTTGACGCCGGGGTCGACGAAAACCCGCTTCAAAAAGCTCTGGGCGTCGTCGAAGTTGCCGTAAATCGCCGACACGTTGACGTTATTCCCTTCCTGCTTCTGCATCTGCTGCTTCTGCATAGGGCTGACGCCTTCGCTGGGATAGAAGACCATGATATTCGTGCCTGCCACGTCCTTGAAGCCTTCCAGAGCCGCTTTCCCCGTATCGCCGCTCGTCGCCGTCAGAATCAGTATATCCCGGTCTTCCTTTTCCTGGGCCTTCGCCGCCGTCAGCAAGTACGGGAACAAGGACAGTGCCAGGTCTTTGAAGGCCAGCGTGCGGCCGTGGAACAGCTCGGAAATGCTGACGTCCGTATCGATGGAATGAAGGGGCACAATGCGTTCGTCCCGGAAGGTAGTTTCGTTATAGGCCGAGGCGATCATGGTATTGCGTTCTTCGTCCGTAAAATTCGTAAAGAAATATGACAAGACGACAGAGGCGATTTCCTGATACGATTTTCCCGCTAAGTCCTTGTACTGCAGCACCTGTTCCGGAAAGGTTTCCGGAACGTACAGGCCGCCGTCCGGCGCAAGGCCGTGAAGCAGGGCGTAGGACGGAGCTACGCAGGTATTGGAGCGTGTACTTCTGAATTTCATGTATATCTTCCCCCTTTTATCTAAGCAAAGCTGGTATCAGGCCAGTATATCATGAAGCAGGCTTATACGACCTGGAACAAATAAAATTTGAGATAATCCGTCTCCGGCACGTTCCACAAAATCGGATGGTCCGGCGACTGCTGGCGACCTTCAATCTGCCGCAGATGGACGCCGGCGTCCTTCGCCGCGTCGCGGAGCATGCGGCGGAACAGGTCGTCGCGCATGAAGTGGGAGCACGAGCACGTGGCGAGATATCCGCCCCGCGGCAGGAGCTTCATGGCTTTCAGATTGATTTCCTTATATCCCCGTATGGCGTTGTGCACCGTATGGCCCGACTTCGTAAAGGCCGGCGGGTCGAGGATGATGAAATCGTAATCGCGGCATTTCTGCTCGGCCATTTCCGTAAGCAAGTCGAATACGTTAGCCTGTTTAGCTGTCACAATCTGTTCCAGCCCGTTGCGGCGGATGTTTTCATTGGTCATGGCGACGGCTTCTTCCGATACGTCGACAGCTGTAACGGAGGCAGCGCCGCCCTTCGCCGCATTGAGGGCAAAGGCACCCGTATGGGTAAAGCAGTCTAACACATGGCGTCCGGCGGCGATTTTAGCCACGGCCAGGCGATTGTACTTCTGGTCGAGGAAGAACCCCGTCTTCTGGCCGTTTTCTATGTCTACGTCATACAAGACGCCGTTCTCGTTGATCGTCGTCACGGGACTGCCCGGCTGCGGCAGAAAGTCGGCTTCATACCAGCCCTTATACTGGATCATGCCGTCGAGCTCCCGCACCTTGACGTCGTTGCGCTCGTAAATGCCGCGGACGGATACGCCCATGGCGGCCAGCTCGTCGACGAGGGCCTTGAAGATCACCGGCTTGACCTGATCCATGCCGTAGCATAAGGTCTGCGCCACCAATATGTCGTTATACCGGTCGACGGTCAGGCCCGGCATTTGGTCGGCGTCGCCGAAAATCAAACGGCAGCAGGAAAAATCAGCCGGCCCCATGACGGTATAACGGTACTGGAGGGCATACTTGACGCGGCGCTGCCAAAAGGCGTCGTCGAAGCGGTCGTTGGCGTTGTCCGATACGATGCGGACGCGGATTTTCGATATGTCGTTGGCAAAGCCCGTCCCCAAATACCGGTCCTTCTGGCTGTAGACATCGACGATATCGCCCGTCGCATACACGCCGTCTACGCGGGTGACTTCCTCGCCGTAGACCCAGGGATGGCCGCTGCGGGCAGCCATTTCCCCCTTTCGGGTTATATATAGTTTAGCGTACGGTCTCACTAGAATCTCCTTTATAATCCTTTATAAAATGTAATGACTCAGGTCGACGTTCTGAACGACATCGTTCAGCTTACCGGCAACGAAATCGCTGTTGACGACAATATGGTGTTCGTCCACATCCGGTGCTTCAAAGGCGACGTCCTCCAGGATTTTTTCCAGCATAGTATGCAAACGGCGGGCACCGATGTTTTCCGTTTCCAAGTTGACGCGATGGGCGTATTCGGCAATAGCGTCGATGCCGTCGTCAGTGAATTCCAGTTCTACGCCGTCTGTCGACAGCAAGGACGTGTACTGTTTGACGAGGGATTGATTCGGCTCGGTCAAGATTTTGCGGAAATCGTCGACCGTCAGGGACTGGAGCTCTACGCGGATAGGAAAGCGGCCCTGCAGTTCCGGGATGAGGTCGCTGGGCTTCGATACGTGAAAGGCGCCGGCGGCGATAAACAAGATGTGATCCGTCTTTACCGGGCCGTATTTCGTATTGACTGTCGCCCCTTCGACGATGGGCAGGATATCGCGCTGCACCCCTTCACGGGATACGTCCGGTCCGCCGCCGCGGTTCTTTTCAGCGATCTTATCGAATTCGTCGATAAAGACGATGCCGGCCTGTTCCGTCGCTTCGATAGCCTTGTCGACGATGACGTCCATGTCGAGGCATTTTTCCAGTTCTTCATCCTTGAAAATTTCCCGAGCTTTAGCTACGGTCATCTTCTTTTTCTTCTTTTTTTTCGGCATGATGCTGCCCAGCATTTCCTGGAAGTTGCTGGTCAGCTCTTCCGTCGAATTGCCCGTCAAGATGCCCTGTATAGCCCGTTCCTGTTCACGGACCTCTACTTCGATTTCCCTGTCGTCCATCTTATGAGCGCAAATGTCTTCGTACATCTTCTGCCGGCGGTCCGACTTCGGCTCTTCGAGCTGCTTCGGCTGCTCTTCTTCGTCAGACGTATCGTCGCTGGAGAAAAAGATATCCATCGGATTGGCTGCCTTTTCTTTAATAGCCGTCTTCTTCGGCCAGAAAACCTGCAGGATGCGCTTATTGGCTTCTTCTTCGGCCTTGGCTTCATAGCGCAGGCTTTCCTGCTCCTGGACCATGCGGATGGCGTTGGCTACGAGATCGCGGATGATCTGTTCGACGTCGCGGCCTACGTATCCGACTTCCGTATATTTCGTCGCTTCGACTTTGATGAAGGGAGCGCCGACGAGCCGGGCCAGGCGGCGGGCAATTTCCGTCTTGCCTACGCCTGTCGGTCCGATGAGCAGGATATTTTTCGGAATAATTTCATCCTGCATTTCTTCGTTCAGCCGCTTGCGGCGCCAGCGGTTGCGCAGGGCGATGGCGACGGATTTTTTCGCTTCCTTCTGGCCTACGATGTATTTATCCAGCTCTGCGACAATTTGCTTCGGTGTCAATTCAATTTCGTTCATGTCATTCCCTCTTCTGTATAGTTTATTATATTTCTTCTACGATGACGTTGTGATTGGTATACACGCAGATATCAGCGGCGATGTGCAGTGATTTTTCTGCAATATCGCGGGCCGACAGGTCCGTATTCTGCATCAGGGCCCGGGCCGACGCCAAGGCGTAGTTGCCGCCGGAGCCGATGGCCGAAATGCCGTCGTCGGGCTCGATGACTTCGCCGTTTCCGGAAATCAGGAGGATGCGCTGGCTGTCCGCTACGAGGAGCAGCGCTTCCAGCTTGTGCAGTATTTTATCGGAACGCCAGTCCTTGGCCAGTTCTACGGCGCTGCGGACGAGATTTCCGTTGTATTCGTTCAGCTTTTCTTCAAAATGGTCAAACAAGGTAAAGGCGTCGGCGACAGAGCCGGCGAAGCCGCTGATGATCTTGCCGTGGTACAGGCGGCGCACCTTCTGGGCCGTGCCCTTCATAATGACGGCGTTGCCCATCGTCACCTGGCCGTCGCCGGCAATGGCCGTCTTGCCGTTGCGCTGTACGGCGACGATGGTCGTCGCGTGAAATTCTGTAGACATCATATCAGACATTCTCTATCTTCTCCTTCATCACTTCAATTTCTTCCAAAGCCCGCTGCGCCAGCATAGCGTTCTTTTCCTTCTTTTTCATGCGCTTCTTGATGCCCAGCGGCTCCATAATGCCGAAGTTGATATTCATGGGCTGGAAATTATCGTTCGGGCCGCTGGAGATATACTGGCTCAGGCCGCCGATAGCCGTGCGGCGCGAAAAGGTCAGGCAGTCCTTCCCTTCCAGCATGCGGGCGGCGTTGATGCCGGCCAGCAGGCCCATGGCAGCCGATTCCAGATACCCTTCGACGCCTGTCAGCTGACCGGCGAAAAAGATATTCCCATTGCGGCGGTACTGCAGCGTCGGTTCCAGAAGCTCCGGTGAATTGATATACGAGTTGCGGTGCATGACGCCGTAGCGGACGAATTCCGCCTGTTCCAATCCGGGAATCATGGAAAAGACCCGCTTCTGCTCGCCGAATTTGAGGTGCGTCTGGAAGCCGACGATGTTGTACAGCGTCGCGCTGCCGTTGTCCTGCCGCAGCTGGACGACGGCGTAAGGCATTTCGCCCGTGTCGGGCAGCTCCAGGCCGACGGGCTTCATGGGGCCGTAGCGCATCGTGTCGACGCCGCGGGAGGCCATGATTTCAATGGGCATGCAGCCTTCGAAGACGTTGTCGTTCTTTTCGAAATCGTGCAGCTCGGCGCATTCGGCCGTCGTCAGGGCCTGCCAGAAGGCTTCGTATTCTTCCTTCGTAAAGGGGCAGTTCAGATAATCGGCCCCGCCCTTGCCGTACCGCGCCGCCCGATAGACCTTGCTCATATCCAGCGAGTCGACGGTGACGATAGGAGCCGCAGCATCGTGAAAATGGAAGTAATCGGCGCCAGTCATAGCCCGTATCGTTTCGGCCATGGCGTCGCTGGTCAGCGGCCCCGTGGCGACGATACAGATCTGATCGTCCGGCAACTCCGTAATTTCTTCATTTCGTACCGTAATGAGAGGATGGTTCCGCAGCCGGTCCGTCACAAACTGGCTGAACGGCACGCGGTCTACGGCCAGGGCGCCGCCGGCAGGCACGCGGTGCGTATCGGCCGATTCCATAATAATGGAGCCGAGACGGCGCATTTCTTCTTTCAGCAGCCCGACGGCGTTTTCTATGTTGGCAGCGCGCAGCGAATTGCTGCACACCAATTCTGCAAATAATTCCGTATGATGAGCCGGCGACGATTTGACGGGCCGCATCTCTGCGAGCTCGACGGGAATGCCCCGCTTCACCAGCTGCCATGCCGCTTCGGAGCCGGCAAGTCCTGCCCCGATGACAAGTACGCTATTCTTCATTGATTGCTTCACCCTTCTTATGATTTTCACATTCTGCGTTGCTGCAGAAGATTTTATCCGGTCCTTTTTTATAATGCTTGACGACCATGATGCTGCCGCAGACGGGACATTTTTTATCGATAGGCTGGTTCCACAAGACGAAATCGCAGTTAGGATATTCGCTGCAGCCGTAGAACACGCGGCCCCGCTTCGATTTGCGCTTAATCAGGCTCCCCTGGCCGCATT
The DNA here is from genome assembly GCF_025567065.1 of Megasphaera stantonii. Taxonomy (NCBI): domain Bacteria; kingdom Bacillati; phylum Bacillota; class Negativicutes; order Veillonellales; family Veillonellaceae; genus Megasphaera; species Megasphaera stantonii. Next base: position 32,733 of record NZ_JAOQKD010000008.1, on the reverse strand, counting down.
TGGGACAGGTAATGCCCAAATCCTCGACGATAGCCTTCGTGTTGCGGCATTCGGGGAAGTTGGAACAGGCCAGGAACTTGCCGAAGCGTCCGAATTTATATACCATCGGCGCGCCACAGAGCTCGCAGACCTGACCGGAATCCTGACCGGCTACGGCTACCTTTTCCATCTGCTGCTCCGCCACATCCATTTCCGGCTTAAACACGTCGTAAAATTCCTGCAGGACGTGCGTATACGTGTCCTTCCCCTGTTCGATATCGTCCAGCTCTTCTTCCATATGGGCCGTAAAGCCGACATTGATGATGCGCTCGAAATACTTTTTCAGCAAGTCGACGATAATGACGCCCAATTCCGTCGGGATAAACTGCTTATCCTTCTTTTCCACATAGTTGCGGTTTTGAATCGTATCCATAATCGGCGCGTACGTACTCGGCCGGCCGATGCCCTTTTCTTCCAGCGTCTTGATGAGGCTGGCTTCGGTATAGCGGGCCGGCGGCTGCGTGAAGTGCTGCGCCGGTTCTACAGTCTGATTATGAACGACGGAACCTTCTTCGATGTGAGGCAGCTCCGATAACGTCTTATCCTTTTTCGCGTCTTCGTACAGCTCCGTAAAGCCTTTAAACAATACTTTATACCCGGCAGCCCGCAGCTCGTATATGCCGCTGGCGATGCTGATAGCCATGTGCTCCGTTTCCACGGCTTCCATCTGGCTGGCCAGGAAACGATTCCAAATGAGCGTGTACAACCGCAGCTGGTCCCGCGTCAGGAACGGCGAGACGACGTGCGGCGTCAGCTCCAGCGACGTCGGGCGGATTGCTTCATGGGCGTCCTGACTGGACTGCTTCGTCTTGTATACGCGGGCCTTTTCCGGCACGTATTCCTTCCCGTACGTCGACATGATGAAATCGCGGGCCGCCTGGACCATGTCGTCGTTGATGCGCGTCGAGTCCGTACGCATGTACGTAATCAGGCCTACGTGGCCCTGTTCGCCAATATCCAGGCCTTCGTACAGCTGCTGGGCCAGCATCATCGTCTTCTTAGCGCCGAAGTTCAGCTTGCTGACGCATTCCTGCTGCATCGTCGACGTCGTGAAAGGCGGCTGGGGCTGACGCTTGCGCTTTCTCTTCTCTACCTTGACGATTCGGTCCGGGTCATGACCTTCTTCGCCGCGCTGTTCCCACTGCAAATCGGCGGCAATCTTCTGAGCCATGTCTCCATCGCTGATCTTGGCCTTTTCACCGTCGATTTTCACCAGCTCCGTCGTAAGGACCAGGCCCTGTTCGGTCTTGTACGTCCCGCCGACAGTCCAGTATTCTTCCGGCACAAAGGCCTTGATTTCTTCTTCGCGCTCACAGATAAGCCGCACGGCTACGGACTGCACGCGGCCGGCGCTCAGCCCCTTACAGACCTTTTTCCACAGCAGGGGGCTCAACTTGTACCCTACGATGCGGTCCAGGACGCGGCGGGCCTGCTGGGCGTCGACCTTCTTCAAATCGATGGGCTTAGGGTCTTCCATGCCGGCCAGTACGGCCTTTTTCGTAATTTCGTGGAACATGACGCGGCAGGCGTCCTTCGGGTCGATTTCCAGCAAATGAGCTAAGTGCCAGGAAATCGCTTCGCCTTCGCGGTCCGGGTCAGTCGCCAGATATACTTTTTTAGAACGGATGAACTCGTCCTGCAGCTCTTCAATGAGCTTGCGCTTATCCCACATGTTCGTATACGACGGCGTAAACCCGTCTTCGATATTGACGCCGAACTGATTGCGCGGTAAATCGCGGAGATGGCCGCGGCTGGCCATTACCTTATACGAGCTGCCTAAAAAGCGTTCAATCGTCTTGGCCTTGGCCGGCGATTCCACGATAACCAGATTTTTGGCGTTTTTCGGCAAGGGGTCCATTTTTTTCAGCGGCTTCTTTTCCGGCAGATTTACAGTCCCATTAATAACCATCTTTTCGCCGTCGTCTTTCTTCTTGCGGCCCCGCTTCTTTTTCTTCGTATCGTCAATAATAATCGTTCGTTTAATCGGAAATTCCAGCATATATCTCCATCCTAACTTCCCTGCCGGCATTTAAGCCGGATTTTCTGTACAAGCTAACACTTAGCAACAAATCTATTTTAAAATAATACACTATTCCGACGGGCCTTTCAAGGTTTGACCTTAGGATATACCTATTCTGCAGGACAATACGTATTCCCATAAAGGGCTGGCAGCGACAAAATTTAAAGGGCGGATCCCTTGCGGACTTTTTAAAATTACCGTATACTAAAAGCATACAAAATTCGTATACAAAAGGAGACGATACGTATGAACCACTATGATGTCATCGTCATTGGCACCGGCGCTGCCAATATTATTACCGACGCGGCCCAGCGGCAGGGCCTGCGCATCGCCGTCATCGAACGGGACCGCTTCGGCGGCACCTGTCTGAACCGCGGCTGCATCCCCACGAAAATCATGGTCACGGCGGCCAACGTCGTCCGGGAAATGGAGGAAGCGCGCCGCATCGGCGTCTATGCCGACAACGTGCGCATGGACTGGGACGTCATCACCCGCCGCCTGTGGCATAAAATCAACGAAAACAGCGCGATCAAGGACTATTACGCCGCCTTCCCGAACGTCGACGTCTACGAAGGCACGGCGTCCTTTACGGGCAAAAAGAGCCTGCATATCGCCATGAACGACGGTACGGCCCAGGACATCAGCGGCGACAAGATTTTCATCGGCGTCGGCGCCCGTACCAATATCCCCGACCTGCCCGGCCTGGAAGAAACGGGCTACCTGACATCGGAAACGCTGTTCGGCAGCAAATATCCGAAACGGCCCTACGACAGCCTGCTCATCATCGGCGGCGGCCCTATCGGCTGCGAATTCGCCCATGTGTTCAACGCCGCCGGCACTAAGATTACCATCGTCCAGCGCAACGTTCGCCTGCTGCCGAAGGAAGACGAAGATATTTCCGCCTTTATTTTGAAGCAGCTCACCAACCACGGTATTTCCGTCCGCCTCAATCAGACGACCCTTTCCGCCTCGGTCAAGGACGGCAAAAAGTGCCTGACCGTACAGGATAAAACGACGGGAGAGACGACGGAATTGTACGCCGACGAAATCCTCGTTGCGCCGGGCATCCGCCCCATGACGGATTTGCTTCATTTGGAACATACAGCCGTCCGTACTGACAGCCGCGGCTTCATCATGACCAATGAATTCCTCGAAACCAGCGCCGAAGGCATCTGGGCCATCGGCGACGTAAACGGCCAGGCGTCGTTCCGCCACAAGGCCAATCACGAGGCGGAAATCTTATCGCACAATCTCTTCTCCGACGTACTGCCCGAACAGTGGCGCTGGGTTCATTACGACATCGTCCCTGCCGTCACCTTTACCTATCCCGAAGCAGCCCACGTCGGCCTCAGCGAAGCCGACGCCCGCAAGAAAGGCTATGACATCGAAATCGCTGTAAATCATTATTCCGCTTCGGCCAAAGGATACGCCATGGGCCTGGAACCGGGCGATGATGACGACGGATTCGTCAAGCTGGTGATCGACAAGAAAACGAAGTATATCCTGGGAGCTCATATTATCGGCCATGAAGCGTCTATCCTGATTCAGCCCTTCGTCAATCAGCTGACCTGCGGCTTCCATACCATCGCGCCGATTCATGAGGACATTGCCTCGCCGACGGCCCAAGCGCTGCGTGCCCTGCCGTTGACCAGGAATCTGGCCCCGAATCCCGTCTACACCCTCAGCGAAACGATGACGCCTCATCCGGCCTTGTCAGAAGTCACCATGTGGACGCGGTACTATTACGAAAAGAAATGACGATACCTGTATTGGTTCTTATTACAGCATATAGAAAAAGCAGAGGCATGGCGCTTCTGCTTTTTCTATATATACAATATTTATGCTTTTACGCCTGCTAACTTCGCCGGATCCATAGCGGCGTCGAACTGCTCGCCTGTAACCCAGCCGCTGGCAACGGCCGATTCGCGCAGCGTCAGCCCTTCCTTAGCCGCCGTCTTGGCGATCGTGCAAGCCTTGTCATAGCCGACGAGGGGTACGAGGCCCGTAACGAGGATCAGAGACTGATGCAGGTTGTAGTCGATTTTTTTGAGATTCGGCTGAATGCCGACGACGCAATGCTTGCAGAACGAATCCATGACGTCGCTCAGAATGCGGATAGACTGCACCATGTTGTAGGCGATTACCGGCATGAACACGTTGAGCTCAAAGTTGCCCTGGCTGGCAGCAATGCCGACGGTCGCGTCGTTGCCCATGACCTGTACAGCTACCATGGTCATAGCTTCGCACTGCGTCGGGTTTACCTTCGACGGCATGATGGAGCTGCCCGGTTCATTTTCCGGAATGGTGATTTCGCCGATGCCGCAGCGGGGGCCAGATGCCAGCCAGCGCACATCGTTGGCGATTTTCATCAAATCGCAGGCCAGTGCCTTCAGCATGCCGTGGACGACGACGAGCTCGTCCTTACTGGTCAGGGCATGGAATTTATTCGGCGCCGTATGGAACGTTTCACCCGTCAGCTTGCTGAGTGTTTCGGCAAACCTTACGTCGTATCCTTCCGGGCAGTTGATGCCCGTGCCGACAGCCGTGCCGCCCATGGCCAGATCGCGAAGGAAATCAATGCCCCGTTCCAGCATTTCCTTATTGCGTTCGATCATGCGGGCCCAGCCGCTGAACTCCTGTCCCAAGGTAAGGGGCGTAGCGTCCTGCAGGTGGGTGCGGCCAATCTTAACGATGCCGGCGTACTCTTCCGCCTTGGCGTGGAGCGCATGGTACAGCGTGTCCATGGCCGGGAACAGCTGACGCTTGATGAGCAGGAGCGACGCTACGTGGAGCGACGTAGGGAATATATCGTTGGAGCTCTGCGAATGGTTGACGTGGTCGTTCGGATGAACGTTGACGTCTTTTCCCTGTTCCTGCAGCAGCTGCATGGCCCGGTGCGCGATGACTTCGTTCATGTTCATGTTGAACTGCGTGCCGCTGCCGGTCATCCATACGGCCAAGGGGAAATTGCCGTCCAATTTGCCGGCTAGGACGTCGTCGCAGGCAGAGGCAATGGCGTCGGCCCTGTCGCCGTCTACGGCACCCAGCTCTTTATTGACTAAGGCGGCCGTTTTCTTTAAATAGGCAAATACCGTCACCAATTCAGCCGGAATCTTTTCCGTGCCGATTTGGAAATTTTCAAAGCTCCGCTGCGTCTGGGCCCCCCACAATTTATCGGCAGGCACCTTCACTTCTCCCATCGAGTCTCTCTCTATGCGATATTCCATGTTCGTATCCTCCTGTCTATCCCGTAAAAACGGGCATGATACATATCATATGTTTTTATGAAAAAGGCTCCCCGCAGGGAGCCTTGCTTCGTCTTACGCTCTGTCTCAACAGACTGCAGACGTTTCTTACTGTAAATGCTTCAAGCCCTTCGCGCCGATGTCGCTGCGGACCTGCTGGCCGTCGAAGTGGATAGCCGCGACGTGACGGTACGCTTCGTCAATAGATTCCTTCAGCGTCGGGGCTACAGCCGTCACGCCGAGGACGCGGCCGCCGTTCGTCACGTACTGGCCGTCCTTCTTAGCCGTGCCGGAATGGAATACCATAGCCGTATCGTCGAGGGCGTCCAAGCCGGAAATGACGTCGCCTTTATGGGAAGACGCCGGATAGCCAGCCGAGGCCATGATAACGCAGCACGCCGAAGCGTCTTTCCAGGCTACCATATCCTTCGTCAGCGTCCCCTGCGTGCAGGCGTACATGATTTCCGCCAAATCGCCGTCAAGGAGAGGCAGTACAGCCTGCGTTTCAGGATCGCCGAAACGGCAGTTGAATTCGACGACCTTCGGGCCGTCGGCCGTAATCATGAGGCCGGCGTATAAGCAGCCCTGATATACGATGCCTTCCTGAGCCAATCCGTCTACGACGGGGCGGAGGATTTTTTCTTCTACTTCCTTCACCAGTTCAGGCGTCATGACCGGAGCCGGAGCGTATGCGCCCATGCCGCCCGTGTTCGGGCCTTCGTCGTTGTCGAAGATGCGCTTGTGGTCCTGAGCCGAAATCATGGGAACGATAGTCTTGCCGTCGACAAAAGCCAGCAGGCTCGCTTCTTCGCCGACCATGCATTCTTCGACGACGATGCGGCCGCCTGACGCGCCGAAGATGTGGTCTTCCATCATGGCGTTAACCGCTTCTACGGCTTCTTCTTCCGTCTGGGCGACGACGACGCCCTTGCCGGCAGCTAAGCCGTCGGCCTTGACAACGATGGGAGCGCCCTGTTCATGAATATATTTCTTTGCCGCTTCCCCATCGGTAAAGGTTGCGTACGCCGCCGTCGGAACATGGTATTTTTTCATGATGTCCTTAGCAAAGGCCTTAGAGCCTTCCATCTGCGCGGCAGCCTTGTTCGGGCCGAATACGGCCAGCCCCTTAGCCTGACAAATATCTGCCAAGCCTTCCGTCAGGGGAACTTCCGGACCGACGACGAGCATGTCGATTCCTTCGCCGCAGCAGTATACGGCGATTTTTTCCAAATCCGATACGGGGATATCGATGCATTCGGCAATTTCCGCCATAGCGGCGCTACCGGGGATAGCGTATAATTTTTCAACGGTTTTGCTCTGCGCCAGCTTCCAGGCCAGGGCGTGTTCGCGGCCGCCGCTGCCGATCACTGCTACTTTCATTATTTCGCAGCTCCTTTCGCAACCTGGCCGGCCAGGTATTCGGCAATGGCCGTGTCGTATACGGCCGTATGATGGAACGCTTCCTGCGCCAGTTCCAAACGGTATTCGTCGCTGAATTCGCCGTCTTTGCGGAGGATGTCGATGATTTCGCCGTATTTAGCCGGATTCGTAACGATAGCTACGTACTTATTGTTCTTAGCCGACGCCCGGACCATGCAGGGGCCGCCGATATCGATGTTTTCAATGGCTTCGGCCAGCGTGACGTCCGGTTTGGCAATAGTCTGCTGGAAGGGGTACAAGTTGACGACAACCAGATCGATCGGCGTAATGTCGTGGTCTTTCATGGCCTGGACATGTTCCGGATTGTCGCGGACGGCCAAGATAGCGCCGTGGATTTTCGGATTCAGCGTCTTGACGCGGCCGTCCATCATTTCCGGGAAGCCCGTAACGTCCTGTACGGCCATGACCGGTACGCCGGCTTCTTTCAGAGCCCGCATCGTGCCGCCTGTAGAAATGATTTCAACGCCCATATCGGCCAGAGCCTTGCCTAATTCGACGACGCCCGTTTTATCGGATACGCTGATGAGCGCGCGTTTAACCTTCATGATAATTCCTCCTTATGCTTGCGTGCCTTTGACGACGCCGCCTTCAATGCGGAGCTTGTCGTCGCAGAACAGAGAAACGGCTTTGATAAATGTAGGATGTTCCTTCGTCAAGATACGGGCCGCCAGCGTATCTTCCGTGTCGTCGTCCATAACGGGGACAGACGACTGCAGAATAATCGGGCCGGCGTCCATATCGGGAACAACGAAGTGAACGGTGCAGCCGGCAATTTTTACGCCCGCTTCCAAAGCCTGGCGCTGGGCGTGCAGGCCGCGGAAGGACGGCAGCAATGCCGGATGGATATTGATGATTTTATGTTCGTAGCGGGAAATGAAATCGCCGCTGAGAAGCCGCATAAACCCGGCCAGGCAGATGACGTCGGCCTGATACGGCGCAATCTGGTCGAGGATAAACTGTTCAAACTCCGCCTTGGAGCCAAACTGCTTGCGGTCTGCCAGGATAACCGGCACACCCCATTCCCTGGCCCGGTCCATGACGGGCGCGCCGGGAATATCACAGACCAGCGCCTTGACTTCGGCATTAATGGCGCCGGCTTCCACGGCTTCATGCAGGGCAACGGCGTTGGAGCCGCGGCCCGAAGCAAAGATAACCATGCGCTTCTTAGTCATTGAATGCGCCTCCCTGCAGCGTGACCGGCACGTCCGAATCGACGACCTTGCCGATGACATAGGCCTTTTCGTCCTGTTCAGCCAGGTTGGCCATGACGGCGTCGGCGTCCTTCGCGTCGACGATCATGATCATGCCGATGCCCATGTTGAAGGTACGGTACATTTCGCGCTTGTCTACGCCGCCCCATTTCTGGAGAAGGCCGAAAATCGGCAGCTGCGGCCAGGACGTCACGTCGATTTCCACGCCTACGCCCTTCGGCAGCACGCGGGGAATATTTTCATAGAAGCCGCCGCCTGTAATGTGCACCATGCCCTTGACGTCGAAATTACGGATAATGGGCAGACACGGTCTCGGATAGAGGCGTGTCGGCGTGAGCAGGCATTCGCCGATGGTCATGCCCAATTCGTCGACGTACTGGTCGAGCTTCATGTTCATCCGTTCAAAGACGATTTTGCGGACCAGCGAAAAGCCGTTGGAATGAACGCCTGTCGACGGAAGGCCGATGAGAACGTCGCCGGCTTTGATCGTTTCACCCGTAATGACTTTTTCGCGGTCGACGATGCCGACGCCGAAGCCGGCTAAATCGTAATCGTCCTTCGCGTAGAAGCCGGCCATTTCAGCCGTTTCGCCGCCGAGGAGGGCGCAGCCCGATTCCTTGCAGGCATTGGCGACGCCTTTTACGATCGTCGCTACCTGTACGGGGTCCAGCTTGCCTACGGCGATGTAATCCAGGAAGAATAACGGTTCCGCCCCTTGGACGAGAATATCGTTAATGGACATGGCCACGCAGTCCTGGCCGACCGTATCATGCTTGTCCATCATGATGGCCAGGCGCAGCTTCGTGCCTACGCCGTCAGTACCGCTTACCAAAATCGGATTTTTTATCTCGCTGTTCATGAGCGAAAAGAGGCCGCCGAAGCCGCCGAGGTCGCCGAGGACTTCCGGGCGGTACGTCGCTTTGACTGAATCCTTCATGAGTTCTACTGCTTTGTTGCCGGCATCGATATCTACGCCGGCGTCTGCATAGGTTAATCCTTTATTTGTGTTCGAGAGCATATTTTTCTCCTTCCTCATTCGCCGTGGGAATGGCCGTCGGGTAGTCGTTGTTGAAGCAGGCCAGGCACATGTCTTCCCGCGGAATATTCGAAATGGCACGGCTCAGGCCTTCAATGGAAATGAAATGCAGCTTGTCTACGCCGATGTATTTCTGTATCTGTTCTACGTTGAGAGTCGACGCGATGAGTTCCTTGCGGACCGACGTGTCGATGCCGTAGAAACAGGGATACTTAATCGGCGGCGCCGATACGCACATATAGACTTCCTTCGCTCCGGCCTCGCGCAGGAGCTTGCAGATAATGCCGCTCGTCGTGCCGCGGACGATGGAGTCGTCGACCATAACGATGCGCTTGCCCTTTACGACGGATTTGACGACGTTCAGCTTCATACGCACGGCCAGTTCGCGCTGCTTCTGATTCGGTTTGATGAAGGTACGGCCCATGTAGCGGTTTTTGATAAGGCCGTGGCGGAACGGAATCCCCGAAGCCTGGGAATAGCCGATAGCCGCCGTGTTGCCGCTGTCCGGTACGGAAATGACCAAATCGGCATCATACTGCGTTTCATTCCACATTTCCTTGCCCATGTTCAGGCGGGCCTGGTATACGTCCTGTCCGTCAATAGTGCTGTCCGGACGGGCAAAATAAATATATTCAAAGGAACAGATTTGTTTGCGGTCTACTGTTGCAAAGATTCTCGATTTTACGCCTTGTTCCGTAATTTCTACGAATTCGCCGGGTTGTACGTCGCGGACAAAGGTCGCGCCGATAGCGTCGAGAGCGCACGTTTCCGACGCCAATACCCAGCCGCCGCCGTCGGTCCGGCCGATGCACAGCGGACGGAAGCCGTAAGGATCGCGGGCGCCGTACAATTTATCCTTGGTCATCAGCACGAGGGAATAGGCTCCGCCGAGACGGTTCATGCTTTCCATGATGCGTTCTTCCATCGTTTCCTTCTGGCTGCGGCTGATCAGGTTGACGATGATTTCGCTGTCCATGGTCGTCTGGAAGATGGCGCCGTTTTTATCCAGTTCTTCCCTCAGGGCGCGCGTATTGGTCAGGTTGCCGTTGTGAGCCAGCGCCAGCTGTCCCATAGGCGTATACACGGCCAACGGCTGGATATTGCGGGGATTATTGGAGCCCGTCGTCGAATAGCGGACGTGGCCGATGCCGATGGGGCCGCCTTCTTCGTCGGGAACACCTTTTTCAAATACCGAGCTGATAAGGCCCATGCCGCGGTAGGTGTGAATATCTACGCCGTCGGTCAAGGCCATGCCGCCGCTTTCCTGTCCGCGGTGCTGCAGGGCGAACAGCCCCCAGTAAATGTAGCGGGGAATATCCAGAGTTTTGTCAAAAATACCTAATACGCCGCATTCTTCATGCTGCTTATCCCAAATCGGATCGTAAAACATGAAAACCTCCTGTTTGCTAAATGCTGAAATTTTGGATTACAACGCCTGTACGGCTTCTTGAATCTTTTTGTTCTTTTCCATGACCTGGTTCGCCATGTCTTCGCGGTAGGCTTTGTATTTCGCAGCCAGCGCCGGGTCGCTGACCGCGCCGATCTGCAGAGCCAGCAGGGCCGCGTTTTTCGCGCCGTTTACAGCCATCGTCGCAACGGGCATGCCCGAAGGCATCTGCACGATAGCCAGCAGGGCGTCCATGCCCTTCAGGCTGCCGCTTTCCAAAGGAACGCCGATAACCGGCAGCGTCGTAAAGCTGGCGACGACGCCGGGCAGATGAGCCGCCATGCCGGCGCCGGCGATGATGACGCTGATGCCCCGTTCTTCCGCGCCAGAGGCGAAGTCCCGCACGGCAGCCGGCGTCCGGTGCGCCGAAGCCAATAATACTTCGTACTCTACGCCAAATTCTTTCAACACTTCAACCGCTTTTTTCATGATCGGAAAATCTGAATCGCTTCCCATAATAATGCCGACCTTCAAAAAAAATCCCTCCTTAGAATAAGTAAAACCCAAAAGTGAGGCAATCACCTTTGGGTTTATTCACTTAGACGCACTGCTGCATTGCCCGTTTACAAACCGCTTCACTATCAGTCCATAACGCAATGTCCATAGCGCATCTCCTTATTGAATCATAACTTATCAAAATACACCTAGATTTTACCAAAAACGCCTATACGTGTCAATCGTTTATCTTGCCGATAATCTCGCTAATATGGGAAATTCCCATCATTTCACAATAAGCGTCCATGCCTTCGGCAATTTCTTCTACGGCGCGGGGATTGACGAAGTTATATGCCCCTACGGCAACGGCGCTGGCGCCGGCCAGCATAAACTCGACGGCGTCCTGCCACGACGCGATGCCGCCTAAGCCCAGAACGGGAATCTTCACGGCGTTGGCAACCTGCCATACCATGCGCAGGGCCACGGGCTTCACGGCGGGGCCGGACAAACCGCCCGTAATATTTCCTAACAACGGCTTCTGCGCATAGATGTCGATAGCCATACCTGTCAGCGTATTAATGAGCGATACGGCGTCGGCTCCGGCGTCTTCCACGGCTTTGGCCATGACGGTAATATCCGTAACGTTCGGCGACAGCTTCATGATGACCGGCTTGCTCGTGTGATCCTTGACGCTGCGGGCTACCGACGCGGCGGCCTTCGGGTCGGTGCCGAAGACGATGCCTCCCTCTTTGACGTTCGGACAGGAAATGTTGACTTCCAGGGCCGCGACGCCGTCTACGTCGAGCTTTGCAGCCAATTCGCCGTATTCTTCCGCCGTACCGGCCGAGATATTGACGATGAGCGGCGTACTGTGACGGCTTACTTCCGGCAGGATATCCCGCTTAAAAGCGTCTACGCCGGGATTTTCCAGGCCGATGCAGTTCAGCATGCCTGCCGGCGTTTCGGCGACGCGCACGCCCGGATTGCCCGGCCGCGGCAAAGGCGTAATGCCCTTGGATATAATAGCGCCGATGTTGTCAATGTCGAGGAAGTCGGCGTATTCCAGGCCGAAGCCGAAGGTTCCCGACGCCCCCATGACCGGCGTTTTCATGGAAATGCCGGCAAAGTTCACAGCTATGCGTTCCTTGTTCATCAGAAGACCTCCTTCGCCGGGAATACAGGACCGTCGGCGCAGACCTTATAGCGTTTGCCGCTTATCTTGCTTTCAAAGGTACAGCCGAGACATACGCCGATGCCGCAGGCCATCCGTTTTTCCATGGAAACCTCGCAGGCAACGCCGGCCGCGTCGGACGCTTCGGCAATGGTCTGCATCATGACCGTCGGGCCGCACACCGACACGCGGTCGATTGGATTTTCAGCAAAAATCGTCGGCAAGGCATGGACGGCAAAGCCCTTGATGCCCAGCGAGCCGTCGTCGGTCGTCACGTAAATCTTTTCCGCATAGGGCTCAAAAAACTTCGTCCAGAACGTTTCTGCCGCAGTCTTACCGGCTACGAGCACGACGGGCTTATCCAGCTTCTTGGCCAGGAAAATAAGCGGAGCCAGGCCGACGCCGCCGCCGACGAGGAGCGCTTTGCCCGGCGTCGTCGTGAACACGCCTTCACCCAGAGGGCCTTCAGCGCTGATGACTTCGCCTGCTTTCATAGCCGCCATCTCCTGCGTCCCCGTGCCTACGAGGCGGTAAATGATCGTAACGGCTCCCGTCTCCGTATCGGCGTCGACGATGCCGAAGGGACGGCGCAGGAACGTCTTCCCTCCCTGCTTCTGCATATTGACGAACTGGCCGGGCTTTGCTTCGGCAGCAATCTTCGGCGCATGAAATACCATTTTCCAAACGTCGGGAATAATCGCTTCATTTTGCAAAATTTCCGCGTTTTCCAAAAACTTTTTCACTTGTCCCCATCCTTCCACTATCATAGTTATTAGTATTGTATCATAGAACGGCATCCAGATAAATACACGAAACGCCGCCTCTTCCGCCTCCTGCGGCAATATATACGAAAACCCGGCCGCAGGGACGCAGCCGGGCTCATTGCAGTTTTCTATCCTTTTTGAATGGTAAACCAGAAGGTCACGCCGTCCTCTTCGTTGCGCACGCCGTACTGCTGTCCGTGAAGCTTGACCAGGGCGGCGACGATGCCCAGTCCCAGGCCGTGACCGCCGAAGGTCCGCCGAATGCTGCGGCTTCGCGCCGTGTCGACCTTGTAAAAGGGCTCCCAAATGCGGGGCTGATACTCTTCGGGAATTTGAATCCCCTGGTTATATATGCTTACGACGTAGTTCGTTTCCTGCTCTTTACAGCCGACGGCAATCCTGCCTCCGTCCGGCGTATAATCGATGGCGTTGCTCAGAAAATTGCTCAGAACGATGTCGATTTGCTCCGGATCGCCGTACACCGTCATTTCGTCGGGCACGCTCCATTCCATGCAGATGCCCTTCTTGTGAATGGCGTTGGCGAAGCGTTCCTTCGCCTCGTCCGTCAGGGCGGCGAAATCAAAGGCTGTCTTCTCTAATTTGAAAGACCCCGTTTCCAGCCGCGACAGGTTCAGAAGGCTCTTGACGAGGTTGTCCATCTTGACCGTCTCGCTTTGGATGACATGACAGTACTTCTGCCGCGTCGCCTCGTCAATGTGCAGGCTGTCCAATCCTTCGGCGTAGCCCTGAATAATCGCCAGAGGCGTCTTCAATTCGTGAGACACGGCGAAGATAAAGGACTGGCGCATGTGTTCGACTTCTTTGGCCTTGTCGAGCTGCTTCTGCAGCTCTTCGTTCGACTGCTTCAGCGCCGTCAGGGCTTCGTTCAGCTGATCCGACAGGATATTGAGACTCGTGCCCAGCTCGCCGATTTCATCAGTCCGCTTCCCCTGCCATTTCTTGGTAAAATCCAGATGTGTCATAGCCGCCGACAAGCTCTTGAGCTCCAATAGGGGCCGGGTCATCTTGTTCGTCAGAAGAACGGTGCCGACGGCGGCGATGATGAGCCAGATAATGCCGCAGGTGACGATGAACTTCTGGACGAGGTAGATGCTTTCCTGCATAGGCGCCAGCGGGCAGATCATCAGCAGGTACGCACCGTCGTCCATACGGGTCACGAGGTCGAAATAACGGAAATTATTATCGCGCTCATAAAAACGAACCTTACCGATCGTCGCCGCGTCGGGCTCCCGGCCGTGCAGTAAATCCGTCAGCTCCCGTATATGCTGCGGCATCTGGGTGTTGGCGTCGTGCTTTTGCGCTTCTGTTTCCTTGCCGACGACGACTACGACGTCGTTTTCATCCATCTTCGGCGGGCTGACCCAGACGCGGCGGCTCGGCCGCGACGAATATACAAGCTGACTGTCGTCGACGATGAGCACGTCTACGCCGGTATTTTGACTGACCATATCGATGGCTTCTTCTCCATTCCGGCCTTGCTCGGCGTAAATGCGGCCGATTTCGCGGCTTGCCTCCATCATGGCGTCTTTTTTGCTTTCGTAAAAATAATGGTTAAACCCGAAACCAATCGCTCCGATAAGGGTCAGGATAAAAAATAGGGTAAAGCTGAGAACGTACATGCCCGACTGTACCCGCAGGGACAGGCGCGTCATTTGGCATCATAGCGGTATCCGTAGCCGCGGACGGTTTGAATGTATTTGCCCTTATCGCCCAGCTTGATGCGCAGGCGGTTGATGTGCGTGTCGACGGTGCGCAAATCGCCGTAATAATCGTAATTCCACACCTTGTTGAGAATCTGACGGCGGCTCAGCGCCTTGCCGGCGTTGCTGACCAGATAAGTCAGCAGCTTGTATTCCGTCGGGCTCAAATCGATGTTCTTGCCGTCGAGGACAACCTGGCGCGCTTCCTGGTCGATCGACACGCCGTCCTCAATCTTCTGCACTTCCTGCTCCTTCTGAACGCGGCGCAGGAGGGCCTTAATCTTTGCCACCAGGATTTTCGGGCTGAAGGGCTTAGTAATATATTCGTCGACGCCCAAATCGTAGGCGAAGAGCTGGTCGATTTCCTCGCCCTTGGCCGTGAGCATCATGATGGGCACGGCCGATTCGCGGCGGATTTCGCGGCATACAGTCCAGCCGTCGTAGCCCGGCATCATGACGTCGAGAAGGACCAAGTCGGGATGCTCCTTCTGATACAGCTCCAGCGCTTCCTTGCCGTCGGCCGCTTCGATGAGCTCGTAGCCTTCGGGCTGAAGAAAATCTACGACGAGCTGGCGCATGAGTTGCTCGTCGTCGGCAATCAATATTTTTTCCACTACGCTCTCCCCCTTTTTATACGTATACCTTGACCTGCCCGGCGTCGGGCAAATCGTCTATCCACTGGTCAATGGTCTTTCCTTCCAGCACCAAATCCGGCGCAATATCCCGCAGCGGCACGAGTACAAAGGCCCGTTCCAGCATATAAGGATGGGGCAGCTTCAGCGTCTCCGTACAGCTCCTCTCGTCCGGGCTGTACACGAGATCGATGTCGATGACCCGGGCTCCCCATTTTTCATGGCGCACCCGGCCCAGCTCTTTCTCGATGGATAAGCAAATATCCAGCAGATCTTGCCCGCTCATGTCCGTATCGACGGCCGCCGCACCGTTGAGAAAGGGCGGCTGATCCGTTTTCCCCCATGGCGGCGTTTCATACCATGGCGACACCGCCGCAACATCTACGCCCTCCGTCCGGCGCAAGCAGTCGATGGCCTTGCGCAGGCTCTGCTCCCTGTCGCCCAGATTGGCGCCGACACTGATATAAAATCTAGCCATGGCGTCTCCTTTCCACCGTCACCGCCACGTCGTCAAAGGGGCCGCCAATAGGGGCCTGCGGCTTGTGTACGGCGACGCGCACGGCGTCGACGGGAAAGCCGGCCAGCACCTCGTCGGCAATGACCGCCGCCAGCCGCTCGATGAGTCGGTATGTCCGGCCTTCTACGATAGACTGTACGAGCTGATACACCCTGCTGTAATCAATCGTATCGTTCAACTCATCGCTGGCCCCGGCCTTTGACAAATCGGCGTACAACACGGCGTCGACGTGAAAGGGCTGTCCCGTCCGCTGTTCTTCCGGCAGACAGCCGTGATAGCCGTAAAAATGCATTCCCTTTATGGTTATGGTGTCCATGATTCTTCCTCTTTCATCAGTATAGTACCGGCTCCGGCATCGCCCATGAGAAGCTTCCAGGCCTGATCGTATTCCTTCGTGCCGGCCTGAAGGCAGCCGCTGGTCGCCGCCGTGACGATGTCGGCGTCGGCAGCCATGCCCTCGCGCATCGTCAGGCACAGATGAGTCGCCTTGACGACGACGAGCACGCCTTTCGGCTGGAGCCCCCGGCACAGCGATTGGCATAAATCCTCGGTCAGCCGTTCCTGCAGCTGCGGGCGGCGGGCCAGGACGCCGACGGCCCGGGCAAAATGGCCGAAGCCGGCAATGCGCCCGTCTTGGGGATAATACGCGATATGGGCCGTCCCGAAGAACGGCAGGAGATGGTGCTCGCACATGGACTGGAAGCGGATGTTGCGGACGGCCACCAGGCCGTTCGTCTGCGATAGAATCGGAGCGGCCCACTCGTCGTCCGGATTTTCCCACAGACCGGAAAAAAACTGGCCGAAGGCCTCGGCGACGCGGTACGGCGTCTTTTCCATGCCCAAGGCCGTCAAATCCAGTCCCAAGGCTTCCAAAAATCGTTTCATAGCCTGTACGGCTTCAGGATTGACCGGATAGGATGATGTCGTTGTCGTCATAATCTCCTCCTTTTCCGTCCTCATCTATTACAAAAGATAGTAGTAAGCGAAAATAAAAATCAGCCCTCCGACGATCACGAAAAACGGGCTGGCATACTGCTGCCGCAGGCTCTGCTTGTGATACAAATAAATTTCTTCCGGATTATCCGGGTTGTAGCGCAAATCCACTTCGTCGCCGGCGACGATATCCCATTCGGGCGAGCCGAAGCCATACCGGGCCCGATAGGTCCGTTCGCCATCACTGAACTCGACGACGGGGAAATACCGGTCGCCGCTCTTCGATTTCTGCTGCTCAAAGCCCAGCAGCGTCCCCGTAGCGGCGGCCTTGCAGCGGCCGACAAGGCGGCGGAGCTTCCAGCCGTGATAGGTCCCGACGATGATAAACACTATGCCGATGAGAGCCGGCAGGTAATAAAATATGCTCATGAATGCGTTCCTCCTAAAACGACAGGTATCAGCGCGGCCCCTCCAGACGGGGCAGGCGTTTGGCAATGACATAGGCTAACACGCCGCCGGCTGCGGCCGTCACGATTTGAGGCCAGCTCATGACCAGCAGTATCATGTGCCGTACGGCAACGGGAAATTCCACATAGCTGAACAAGACATAAAAAGAGCCGTACACGACGGCGGCCTTGCACAGCGCCGCGCCAGCTAAACCGGCCGCACGAAACCGCCGCAGCCCATCGACGGCGAAGACAAAGGCGCAGTTTCCGGCCGCAACGGGAAATATGAAGGGCAAAAAAGGCAGCATCCCTTCCAGCCAAGCAAAGACAGGCGTCACACAGGCCACGACCAGGCCGGATTTCCGCTCGACGCTCCACACTGCCAGCACCAGGCAAGCGTTGACCAGAGAGCCGATGACAAACATGCTGACCTGCGGAGGGATAGGAATAAACAGGCGCAGCCCCTGCAAGATCAGCGTCGCCGCCAGCAGCAGGCCCGTCCGGGTAATGCGTTTCGTCATAGATTGATTCATACTGATACCTGCTTAATGCGTCAAAATTTGATATAATAAATACGTCTTTTTATTATACCATACTACACACATCTTATTGTATCTTTCGAGGTGCCTAATGTCAAAGCGATTTATTCATTCCATCAATTATATGCGCGGCCTGTGCATGCTCGGCGTCATCGGCATTCACGTCGGCTCCGTAGCCATTGCCAATCCGACGCCTAATCTGTGGCTCGTCGCCGTATTGGAAATCCTGTCGCGGTTTTCCGTACCGGCCTTCTTCTTCCTGTCGGCCTTCGGCATGTTCTGCAGCCAGCCCCTGAACCAGCCCTTTTCCTACAAAGACTACCTGCGCCGCCGCCTGCGGACAGTCTTTGTCCCTTATATCGCCTGGTCCCTGTTTTATATGGTGTACGTATCCGTTCTCAGTCACAATTTCAACCTGTTTCAGCCGTTGGCCTTCGTGAAAACCCTGTGGTATGGCCTAGCCATGTATCATATCTACTTTCTCGTCATCCTGCTGTGGTTTTACCTTCTCATGCCGCTTTGGCGCGGTCTGCTCCGGCAGATGGAAAAGGCGCCTCTCGCGTCGTTTTCTCTGCTGTTTGCGACCAACGTCGTCTTCAATTTTTATTCCAGCTATATCTGGACGGCGCCGACAAACTCGCCGTTCCTGCACGACGCCTTCGTATACCGGCTGAACTACGTCGTCTTCCATTACCTGTTCATTTTCATGTTCGGCGCCTTTATAGCCGAGCATTTCCAACAAGCCGTAGACTGGATCAGCCGACGCGGAGTCTTCATCAATGTCCTGCAGCTTGCCGCTACGGCAGGCATGCTGGCCGCCTACTACGGCGTCATGGATTACCTCCATTACGACGTCCTGTCCGCCGTCTTTACGGTCCATCAGCTCAGCCCTGTCGGCATGGTCTATACGGTCACGACGATCGTCTTCTTCCTGTACTGGCTCGAATGCCATTCCGTTCCGCCAGTCATGCACCGCCTCTTATCCATGCTGGGAAACTACTCCTATCCCATTTACCTGGTCCATCCCGTCTTCCTCAGCGCCTGCACCGGCCTGGCAGCCCATTTCCACCTGTACCTGCGGGCCGTCCACATCCTCGCCATCTATCTCATCGTAGCCGGCCTGGCCGCGGCCTACTCCGCCGTCGTCATGAACCTTCCCCTGCCCCGCTGGCTGTCGGTGTGCCTGAAAGGCAAATAAACCTGTCCTAAACACAGCAAAAAACAAAACTCCCCGCCGCGAATGCGCCTGCATTCCGTGACGGGGAGTTTTTATGCGTATGTAAGAAGGAGAGCCGAATTATTTCCGGCGTTCCTGACGTACCTTTTCCAATACGTCGTTGGCCATGCGGGCCCGCGCTTTGATGACGCTGTTGCCGTCTTTGATATCTTCGGGATAGAAGCTGCTCTTGTATTTGCTCTTCTTCGTCTTGGTAACCATTTCCTTGAGCTGGATCGTCTGGTCGTCTACGTTGTAGACGTACGTGCAGTAGTCCGTCGTATCGCCGGCGACTTCGATAGTTTCAAAGGTCAATACTTCACGGCCCATATCGTAGGAAATCTTTGCCGAATCCATATCGATCGTCGTGTATTTATTGTATTGCCACATATTATCTTTCGCTGCGAATGCCGTCGCTGAAATTGCCAAGGTCATAGCCAGAGCCAGTACGATTTTTTTTGTTTTCACCTGTATGCACCATCCTTTATTGCAGTATACTAATAAGATGATTATACCATGAACGCCGAAAAAAAAGAAGACACGGCCCGGCAGCTTTACCGATTATCTACCTTTTCCGGATACAAATCATGCTGGGACAGGCGCTGCCAAGCTACCTGCTCCCACGGTGTGCCTTTGCGGCCGTAATTGCAGTACGGATCGATGCTGATGCCGCCGCGGGGCAGAAATTTGCCCCACACCTCAATATATTTCGGGTTCATGAGGGCGATTAAATCGTCCATGATGATATTGACGCAGTCTTCATGGAAATCGCCGCGGTTGCGGAAGCTGAACAGGTACAGCTTCAGCGACTTGCTTTCGACCATCTTTTGGTCCGGCACATAGGAAATATAAATCGTCGCGTAGTCAGGCTGGCCTGTCTTGGGGCACAGGCTGGTAAATTCCGGACAGTTGAATTTGACAAAATAATCCCGGCCGGGATGCTTGTTGTCAAAGGTTTCCAGCAGTCCCGGGTCATAATCCTGACGATACGTCGTATGCTGACTCCCCAACGAAGCCAGCTGGCTTAATTCTTCACTTGTTCTGTTCATATATGCTCCTTATTGACACGATATGCCTTGGTCAAGGCGTGGATGAGAAATACGCCGCAGAGAGCCGGCAGAAATTGTCCTGCCGACAACGACGCGACGAGCATGCCGTAGGGAAGGCCAAATAAGTAGGACAGCCACAGGCTGACGCCCAGCGACGGAACCCACCAGATCGGCAGAGCCGCAAGCCAGACATTCCAGTCCCGCAGGCGGACCTGCACGATGAGCCACGTCGTCAGCCAGCCGACCAAACAGCCGCCGGCCATATCCAGCAGTCCCAGGCCGCCAAACAAGAAATTAGCGGCAAAGTTTGCAATCCCCATAGGCACGACCAGGAAGGGGTACACGAAAGCCAATGCATACAAGGCTGTGGCGATTCGGATTTGATAGGGACCAAAGGAAACGCCCTGCGTCACATACAGCAGGACGACATACAAGGCAATGACCATACTGGAAATAGTCATGCGTTTCGTATTTGCCAGGAAATTATACATCAGCGCCGCCTCCCTTCATTTCATTACAATTAAAAAACGGGCTCGTCCAAAGGCAAACCCGTCGGCATACATACATAAAAATTCATGTCATGTACAGCTTCCTAGTTTTGTTTACCGACAGGATGGATTGCGAACTGTCTTGTGAAATTATGGTACTACCAAATTACCTTGCCCAATACGTGATCCACAGGAACGGGGCCGATAAAGCGGCTGTCGCTGCTGTGGTTGCGGTTGTCCCCCATGCAGAATACATAGCCTTCGGGAATCTTGATTTCGTCCTTGCGGCTGTAATTCATGGGCTCGTTGATATACGGCTCGTCCAAGGGCTCGCCGTTGCGCCATACCTTGCCGTCGCGGAAGGCCAGCGTATCGCCGGGCCGGCCGATAACCCGCTTGACCCAGACGTTTTTCGTCTGCAAATCATGATTGAAAAAGGCCAGGTAATTGTTCATAGGCTCCGTCACATCGTCCTTCCAGGTCCGCTCGTACAGCACGCGGCTGTCGATAATGACGATATCACCGTAATCCGGCACATCGCCCATGACGTGCCCCAGCTTGGACACAATGAGGTATTCGCCGTTATGAAGCGTCGGTACCATCGATTCGCCGGACACGCGCGTCGGCTGGAAAAAGAAAATGTGAATGACCATCGCGATGGCCAACGCTATGATAATGGAATATACCCACTCATATACTTCATGCAAAATTGTATTCACAGCAAACCCTCCTTATGCACTGCATTTATTGTAACAAAGGGAGGCAGCAAAAGCAAGATGAGACGGCATACATTTCCACGCCGGGCCGACCAGGGATGATTCCTTTTCATCTTCAACGCCGCGCACCGCTCACGCCATCTGCTCCCACCACGCCGAAAAGGTCTGCCTGTCGTCGCCGATGCGGACGGCTTCGCCGATTTTGGGCGTGAGAAGCCGGTACGGTTTTCCTATGCTGGCAGCCGACAGGCGCTGGTACGGCTCAGCCCAAGGATGACGGCTCAGGGCGAATTTGCCGTTGTGCATTGACAGGACAGCCTTCGCGCCGACATCGACGGCTGCCTGGGCCGCTTCCTCCGGCATGAGATGGATACGGGCCCAGCGTTCGTTGTACTGTCCGTTTTCCATGACGGCCAGATCAAAGGGCCCTAAGGTTTCGCCGATACGACGGAAATGGCTTCCATAGCCGCCATCGCCGCTGACATAGACGCGCCGACCCGGCGTGACGAAGGCAAAGCCGGCCCACTGTGTCTGATTGCGCTTGAGCAGACGGCCGGAAAAGTGCTGGCTCGGCAGGACGTGCACCGCGAGAGCATCGGCCAGGGGAACAGCCGTATACCAGTCTTCCTCGTGGACGCGGGCCATGTCGAATCCCCACTGCTCAAAATACTCGCCGACGCCCAAGGGACAGATGATGTGCTTCGCCTTGTCCTTCAATGCCATGACGCTGGGATAATCGAGATGATCCCAATGGTCGTGGGAAAGAACCAGCACGTCCACAGGAGGAATGTCGGCAGCTGCATAGATATTGCTGCCGTCGAAGGCCCGGTTGATGAAAAAGGCCGGCGAAGCATAGCTGCTGAACACCGGGTCGACAAGGATGCGATAGCCGCCGAGGTGCAGGTACAGCGACGAGTGGCCCATCCAGACGACACAGTCCTCGTCGAGAGGCAGGGAATGCAGGTCCGTTTTCTGGGAAATCATCCGTCCTTTCGGCTTTAATCCTTCGGAGCTGCCGAAGAGAAACTCGGCCATGGCCTTGGCTTCTCCCCCTTTGACAGTCTGGTCGATAGGCTCCAAATTCTGAAACTGCCCGTCGTAATAATGAGGCGAGGCCAAGATGCGCTCCCGCCGCATCCCCGTCGGCAGGCGGCCGAATTCCGGCCGGTTTACATAATACGTACCGCCGAGGGCCAGGCCGGCTGCGCCGATTCCCATAGCTTTCAAAAACTGTCGTCTGTTCATCGTCTATACTCCATTTCTGCGTTTTTATTTCATTATACTCGTTAGAGTGAAGTTTAAGTCAAGCTGTTTCACTTTTCACTGCACATACAATTTTGACGAAACAACACAAGGAACGCTTCTCGAAATTCATAACCTATGTTGCCGACAGCATCATACCGGAAATTGCCGTCGTACACTACAATCCGGCAGCATACTAAAATAAAAACAACACACGCTGACGCCGCAAGGGACTCATTCTCTGCAACGTCAGCGTGTTCTCTGAAGTTTCTGAAAAAACAGACGCCTGCATTGCAGGCGTCCAGTTGTATTGCCATATACCATTAGAGTTCCATGCCGCCGTCGACGAAGCGGATTTCCGCTTTTCGTTCGCGGAAGTCCTCCTTTCGGCCGAAGGGCGCGTCGTAGATATCGGGCACGATGCGGTCGGTGACGGTAAGATCGCCCGGTTCCAGGCGGATGTCGTAGTTGCCGACGAAGAGGCCGGACAAGTCCGATCCTTGGCCGTAGAAGGCGCCGCCGTATTGGAAGCCGATGACGCCGGCGTACCACCCCGGCCGATATTCCTTAGAGGTATCGCTGGCAGACAAGCCGAAGACGACAGGGCCGAAGACGTCGCCGTTGACAAAGGGTGATACGCTGCCGGTATACAGTGCCGGCATACCGACAGGAATGGTCAGGTCATCGGCGCGGATCGTGAGAGCTGCCGGCGCGACGTGCGATTTGCCTATCGCCGTTACGGTCAGGGACGACGCATCCTTCAGTTTGTAATTGCCTAGAACCGAAGCGTCGAAGGTGACGCTCCAATCGTAGCTGCCGGTGTCGTTCGTCTGCCGCAGGCTGCCGATACCATCTGCCGCGCCGTCGGCGACGGCAAGACGGTCCCGAATACGCCGCATATCGTCGTCAAAGCCCTGCACGTCCAAGGTTCTCCCCTTGCCGTTCGTCGCCGTAAGGTGAAGGAAATCCTGGTAGTCCGGCACGATGCGGCCGCCGGCTCCGCCTCCATGCATCTGACTGTTTCCGTATATACGGTAAATATCATCGAGGGCCACGTCCAGCGTCGCCTTGTCTACAGAAATCTTGCCGCTGTCCGACGCCCAGGCGACATCATAGCCTAAGTTATTGGGAGCAAAGGATTCGCCATGGCCGCGGCTGATTTGAGCCGAAGCCAGCCATTCCGTGTAGTCCCTGGCATCGACCTGTCCCTTCGTATTGTACAGCAGGCTGCCGTTTCCATTGGCGGCAGTGGAAGCCGTCGTATGGTCGTAAGCCGCAAAGGGCGCATCCATGCCGTCGGGGCCGGTAAGGAAGCCCTTGGCGATAAGATCCTGAATGTCCAAATCCTGCTCCCGGCCAGTATAGGTCAGGCCAAGGTATTCGTCAATAGATATGGCCTTGCCGTCCATGACAGCCTTGTCCTT
Source organism: Megasphaera stantonii (assembly GCF_025567065.1). Classification (NCBI taxonomy): domain Bacteria; kingdom Bacillati; phylum Bacillota; class Negativicutes; order Veillonellales; family Veillonellaceae; genus Megasphaera; species Megasphaera stantonii. The sequence continues at coordinate 9,002 of NZ_JAOQKD010000008.1, read as the reverse complement.
CATGGTCAAGGTCGTCAGGAATACCTTCAGGAGGGGCGTGCTGCTGCCGTCGTAGATCCGCCAGGTATAGGCAAAATCATAGCCGCCATAGGAGGATTTCTTCGTCTGCTGGAACGAAGGATCCGACAGGTCGTAGCCATTTCCGGCGGCCGTTCCCGCTCCGACGAGCGTCCCTGTGCCGTAGACATTAGCCAAGGTACCCGTATTGTCGCCGGCCACAGCACCGACTGCTCCATCTCCCCTTGCCTCGCCTGCGCTGTAAGCGTTCGACACGGTGCCGCTATTCGCCCCGACGATACCGCCGACATTCGTCTTACCTTGTACCGCTTCATTTGTACCGTCAGCCGTCATAATATGGCTGAATACCTGATTGATCTTGCCCGTGCCGCTGTTGCTGCCGGCAATGCCGCCGACATTGACGCTTCCTGCCGCATCGACAGCGCCGGTATTGTAGGCTGCCGTTATGACGCCGCGGTTCATCCCGACGAGGCCGCCGATATTTTCTCCGGCAGCGCCCGTATGGATTTCGCCTGCGTCAACGAGTTTATCCCCATCGGCATCCGTCCACGTGCCGACACTGACGACGCCGTTGTTGTAGACCTGATACTTGTAATAGCCGCCTTTGTCGTCGCAGCCGCCGGAAATCGACCCCTGGTTGTCGCCAATAAGTCCGCCGACAGTATGCTGGCCTGCGACCTGGGCCCCAGCGGTATTCACTGCCTGGGAGCGGGAAACCGTACCAGTATGGGTGCCGATAAGGCCGCCCACCGCACCCGTCGTCCCTACGACGGTGCCGCTATTGATCAAGCTGGAATCCGTCATAGCGCCGCCGTTTTGGCCGAAGAGGCCGCCGGCTCCGCCCTTCGTCGCCTTCACTTCGCCCGTATTGGACGCCGTAAGGCCGTTGAAGTCCGCCTGATTTTCCCCGGCTACGCCGCCGACGAAATCACTGCCTATGACGTTGCTGACATTGCCGACCTCTCCGGCCAGTGCGCCCTCATTCAAGCCGACAATTCCGCCGACGTACGTCGCGCCGTCAGCGTACACCTCGGCCTCAGTCATGGCGTTGGTAATGGTCGCGCCACGTTGATTGATTCCGGCCACGCCGCCGAAGTACCGGGCGTCGCCGCTTCCCGGCTTGACGTGCAGTTCGACGGTATTTTTGATATTTTCCAGCGTGCCGTCGATGCGGGTATTTTCGATGACGCCGCCGTCTTCGTTGCTTCCGGCTACGCCGCCGACATATTCGCGGCCGGTGATCTTGCCGCGGTTGACCAGCAGCGGCCCGTCGGCGCTGTGCTCGTCGCCGGTTGCGGAAATCACGCCGGTGTTGCTGCCGGCGATGCCGCCGACATAGCTGTCGCCCGTAATGGCCGCCGAGCTGTCGTTGACAATGCGTTCCATCTTGGCTTCGGCCTCATTTTTCCCTACTAAGCCGCCGATGTACTGATTTCCCATGATTTCGCCGTTGTTGCGGCCATTTTTTACGATGCCGCTGTTGTCGCCGATGAGGCCGCCTACGAATTGGCTGTCTGCCGTTCCCGTAATATGGGCGGCGTTGACGACGTTGGATACGGTCTTCCCTTCTTGATTGATACCGACAATACCGCCGACAGCGTCCTTGCCGCTGACGACGCTTTCGTTGTAAGCATTGTACATCGTCCCAGCGTTGATGCCGACAGCGCCGCCGACGTGGCTGCTGCCGGAATCGCCGCCGTTGGTCACGCCCAGGGAATCAATGCGATACACGCCGCCCTGATTATAGCCGACGACGCCGCCCAATCCGCCGTTCGTCGCCGTACCGTCTGTGGCGACAGCGCTGTTGCTGTAGCTGAAATCGACGACGCCATCGGCTTCATTCGTACCGGCAATACCACCGGCGACAGCCCCGCCGCCCTTGGCGATGACGCTGCCAACAGACTCTACGTCATAAATCCCTCGCTTGAAGCCGACCGTTCCGGCAGCTTCATTAAACTCAGCCTCGCCGTTCCTATTGATGCCGGCGACGCCTCCGGCGCTGCCCTGGGAGCTGACAGTGTTGCCGAACGTACGGACCTGCGTAATCGTACCCTTATTTACGCCAGCCACAGCCCCGGCCGTCTGGCTGCCGTCAAAGGTACTGCTGTAAATATGAACGTTTTTCACCGTGCCGGATTGGCCGATTTGGGAGAATACGCCGGCGTGTTCCAACGACTGCCTGTTGCCGTTATCTCCCTTCGCCGCGTCCAGACCGATGACGGCATGGCCCCGGCCATCGAAGATGCCCATGTAGCCGTCGCTGTCCGTTCCGATTGCCGTATAGCCCTTCAGGTTGCTGGCATTGATATCCCCTTTCAGGGCGTAGTTGTAGTTGAGCGCGTCCGTATCGCTTTCATTGCCGCTGCGGCCATTTTCATAATAGTCCTGAATGCCTTGCAGCTGCTCCGCATTGCGTACCCAAAGGTACATAAACGAATTGGTATGAACTCCTTCTTGCGAGGCAATCGATTGTCCGTTTACTAAAGCGTTCATGCGATTAAATGTATCTTTTAACTCCAATTGGTTGCCAAATTTCTTGAAGGTATAGCCGCCAGCCCCTCCATTGGCCGTTTCGTCCCATAAATCGACGGCAAATTTCGCGTCGCCTGACGCGGCGTTCAGGGCGATAGCCGGCCCATTGATATCGCTGAAATGCTTCATAAACTGGCTAAGGCCTGTGACCGAATCCGGAACCATTCCCTGCCGGGCCTGTACTTGGCCAATATGGGTAATGTCGAGGACGACTTCGCCATTAGGCCCTGTACTTTTCAGCAGCAGGTCGCCGCCGAGAGCCAGGTCGCTGTCGACGAATACGTCGCCCCGGCCCGTTACGGTCAGGCTGCCCTGCGTCGTAATCAGGCCATCCTGCTTATTGCCGAAATAGAGATGAGCATGGCCCTGACCGATAGATACAGGCTGCCCATTGACGGATTTCGTACCAGCTGTAATCGTAATATCACCGTTTTCTGCCGCCTGTTGATCCGTCGTGTAGGAAAACCAATTCCCTATGGCATTCATATCCTGCCCCGGATCGGATACAGCACCTTCTCCTGCGGCCTTCCACTGGGCATTGCTTTCTGCCGCGATGCCGGGAATCGCAACGGTCTCGCCCCCCGTTGCCGAGATCAGCGTACCGTATATGTCCACATCACCGGCTGTAATGGCAATATCACCTTTGCCGCCATTGCCCGTCGCCGTCACATCGCCATATACCGTAACCGTTCCGTCAGCATGTAGGGAAACAGATGAGCCGTACAAGGCCGCGCCAGTACCCAGCCCCAGGCCGGCCCCGTCCTTGGCATTCAGCGTCAGCGCACCGTCGCTGTACAGCAAGCCGCCGTAATATGCTGCATCAGCCGCCGTATCAACGCCATTTAAGGTCAGGCCGCCGCCGTATACAGCCAGCCGTCCTTCTCCAGACAGACCTAACTCACTCCAGTTAAACGTTACGTCCTGCTTAGCCTTGACGATGGTCAGCAGGGGATCGTAGGCTGTACCGTATTGTACCTCGTCTATTCCGTGTATCCCATCGGGATGAGCCGCCGTATCGCCGAAATACTCCGCCGACTTCGGCATAAAAGTATTTAGAATCGGCGTAGTCTGGTCTTCGTAGATACGCCAGTCTGTCGAAAAGTTTAAGTTTTTATAGAAATCCTTCGATTGCCGATCTGTATACGCAATTCTGGTACCCTGCTTATCATTCAGATCGGTAAATATGGATGTATCCTGCGGCGCAATGTAATATCCATTAGTTACAGTTGCCTTATCCTTATCATTAGCAGTTCCTATGCCATACAAACTTCCTAATCCTATTGTAGTGGAATTGCCATCAGCGTCAGCAGCATATAAATTTCCTGTCGTATATACATTGGTCAACGTGGCGGGACCGCGACCGATAATACCGCCAACAGAATTATTGCCTATCGTACGATTCTTTCCCTGATAGCTGCGAATCGTGCCTAAATTATATGCACTCTCTATGACTCTTGAAGTTTTGTTAGAACGAGAACCCGCTCCGACTATGCCGCCAACCGAGCTGGTGCCGCTACGATTGCCGCTAGGATCATTGTTCACTACGGTTATATTACCCGTATTAAAGGAGTTGCTGATTGTCCCACCATAAAAAAATCCAGCAATGCCGCCGACTACGTTATATCCGTTATATATATCGCCAGCATTATACGATGTATCTACTATGCCATTCAGGCGGCCGACAACGCCGCCGACATGGCGAGCATAATAGGTATAGGTCTTGTCGCCGATTTCACCTTTGTTATACACATTATACAGCAGGGCCTTGGCCACATTACCACTTTCCGTCGTATCGCCGACAACGCCGCCGATATTAGCAGCAGGCAAATTATCATCACGGCCAGCTGTTCTTGTCATATTGACGGTGCCTAAGTTATAAGAATCAGCGACTTCACCATAAAACATCATGCCGACAACGCCGCCGATGTTGATAAAGCCGCAGATATTCCCACTATTATAGCTTTCGCTGACAGCTGCCGCTGCCGTATCGCGCTTTATGTCATCCAGTTGTTTGGTACTGTCCCGATTCAGTTTGCCGATAATGCCGCCGGTATTGCCGGCTTTACTGGCCTTACTGACAGCCTCCTTCGAAGCAATCGGCAGCGAATGAACCGAGCCGCTATTGGCACTTTGGGTCACATATACATTGCCGCCGTTCAAATACCCGGCTATGCCTCCCATATTGCCGATAATAGTTGTTTCTGTACCCTCCGAGGTATTATCGCGCACCAATTCAGTGACAAACCCAGCTGCATTGCGCGCCCCCGTCGCCATGATATCGCCGCCGTCATTCAATCCAGACGCAATGGTATACGTCCCGCTGGCTGAACTGCTGCCGAAGTACCCAGCAACGCCGCCGACGTTATGAGCGCCGCGGACGGCATTTTCCCGGTTTCTCACAGCGGTAATATCCGTATTCACCGCTTTGCCAACAATGCCGCCGACATTTCCGGCAGCAAAGAAATCCTGACCCTCTTGGATATGACTGCTGATATTTCCATCATTCAGGACCTGACGAAGCCGGCTGTCCTGCGGTATCCCATCGCCGTCATAGGTACTGCTGGTTCCGGCGATGCCGCCGACATTTGCAGCCTGCACTGCTACTGTTTTTCCCTTAGATGGGGAATTATAGGAATGATATGTATAGTCTTCTGTCGCATAGCCTTCTGCATGTACATCGCCATGGTTTTCTGCATGCTGTACCGTCGTACCTTCCATATTCCCCACGATGCCGCCGACGTTATAGGCCCCGGTCACGTCCAGTCCGTTGTAGACACGGCCATCTGCGGCATGGTCATTGCCGATCTCAGAAAAGACAGCATGGCCGACTAAGCCGCCGACGTTGTACCCTTCGCTGGATACGTCGCCGATATTATAGCTCGTCCCTTTGATATCGCCGTGGTACAAATAGCCGATCAAGCCGCCGGCATTGCTGACGTTACTGCCGCTGCCGTCTGGGCTGCCCTTGCTGATGATAGTCCCCATGTTGACGAGATGGTCAAACGCCGCGTCGGTCTTGACGTCTGCCGAGCGGTTTGCTTCACCGGCATTCTTCACGGTGCCGCCGCTGTAGCCGACGATGCCGCCGACGTCGCTATGGCCCGTAACGGCTGCGCTGTTTGTTCCATAGCGGATATGCGTGTTGCCTACGGCTGCGCCGGCGACGCTGCCGACGAAATGACGGCCCGTAATGCTGCCGCCGACTAAGGTAACGCGGCTGATATCGGCCTCATGGGCTACGCCGAACAAGCCGACGTTATCCGTATCGCCCCGGTTGATCGTCAGGCCGAAAATGTTGTAGTCCAAGCCGTCGAAGGCGCCGTAGAAGCCATATTTGGCCGCGCCGTCTGCAGTGCTGACGGATACCTTTCCATCTGCGCCGACGCCGACAGGCTTAAAGCCCTCACGTGCTGTATCGCCGTCATCGTCGTGCCAGGCCGCCGTCCCCGTAGCGTCAATGCTGTTGCGCAGGGCATATTTCCCGCCGAGATTGGTGTCCATGGCCTGAAGCTGCCTGGCGTCTTCCACCCACATGTAGCCGCTGACACCTTGTACTTCGCCGTTTACCTGGACATTTGCAAAGGTCTTGTCCTTGCCTGCATAGGTGTGATTTGCCTCATCGTAGGCGTCGTAGCCTAAAAGCACGCGGCTGGCGTCGCTGGCCCTGACGACGAAACCTTCGTTCTTTTTATTGTCTTCGCTGCGCACCCGTTCCGTATCGATGACAATGCGCCCGTTGCTTTCAAAGGAGACGCTGCCGGCGTTGATGTTACCGAGGCTCATGAGCTCGGCGTCGGTACGGCAGTCCTGGGCGGCGTTCATGAACTCTTCCATATTCGTATCGGCCTGTATACGGCTCAGCATCTCATCTGTCAGACCGGCAGCAGACACATGCAGGCCGCCGGCATTGATCTGGGCGCTCGGGCCGATTTGCACGCCAGCCGGATTGACGACGTAGATATTGCCGCCGGCAGCGTTAATCGTACCGTAAATCTGCGACGCCTCTATACTGCCCTTGACGTAGTTCAGCGTATTGAAATTCGCCGCGTCGGCTGAGAAGTTGACGACGGCGTTGGCCCCGATGTTGAAGCTGTCCCAGGTAATGACGCCGGTTTTCCCGTTCTGACGGATATTCATGACCGGATTCGTCGCCGTACCGGCATTCTGATTTAATCCCGTATGGCCGCCCAAGACAGACGCCCCGCCGGCAGGCAGTTCGTTATTAGGTACGACAGCCGCGGCCCCATAGGCTTCGGGCGCTGCGTACAGTGCCGTCGCGCCGGCCAACAGGCACAGGACTATGCGGCGCTTTAAGTAATAATATTTCGTATAGGTATTCATATGGTACTTCCTCCACCATACAGCGTATCTGAAACAAAAAAAAATAAACTAAAACATTTTGTAGACCTGGAACCACCAGCGGTCGTCGTGGTCTGTCGGCTCCGACCAGTCGCGGCGGCCGTCGATCTTACGAGCCCAATCGAGCTGTACGTACCAGTCATTGGGCTTGCTGTAGCGCAGGCCCAGGCCCCAGCCGGACAGATGCTCGCTGTATCCCGCCGCCTTGTTATTGCCGTAGCCTTCATCGATAAAGGCCGCCGCTTCCAGACCTTCGACGCCTGTCTGCCGGCGGATTTCCACGCTGCCCAGCCAGCCGGCGTCGCCGTAGCCGTCGTTGTTTCCGTAGGCCCGGACGCCGTTCATGCCGCCGAGGTAAAACTGCTCGCTGCCATCCAGCGCCCGGTTTGCCAACTGCCCCTGAAAGCGGACGCGATAATTCCACAGGCCGTCATACCATATTTTCAGCAGGCTTCCCGTCAATTTATGGTACGCACCGTCATAGTATGCGCCGCCGTCCGTATCCATGTCGCCGTACCAATAGATCAGGTCGTATTGGGTAAACTCGTTCGGATAGTATTGGCTGCCGCTGAGCCCGGCATGCCAGACGTCGGCCCGCTTGCCGACCTTGAGCTCCGGCCAGGACGCAGCCCGGAAGCGGTAGCTGTCTTCCATATCCCGGCGGTCGTAGCCGTACATAGCCGTCAAGCGGTTCATGCGGTCCCGGTACAAGGGCGTCATGCCATAGAGGCTGATGCCCCGCGATCTTCCCAGGGAAGTATACAGGCTGTTCGTATGAAGCTCGTATTCGCTCTGGCTGAACGCCGCGCCGAGACGCGTGCCGCCGCGGCCTGCCGGCGTTTCGTAGCGGACGCTGTAATTCTTGACGTCGTGACTGGACATCATGCCGCTCAAGGTCACCTTGTCGCCGTCGCCGCCGGGATTGTTGATTTCCGTATGAAAGCCGTAGCGGTACCGGCCGGAGTAATAGCCGCCGCCATTGTCGGTAAAGACGTAGTTATTCCACACGGGCCGCCGCTCGACCTCCACGTCGACAGACGTCGTTCCCTCTTCCCTGCCGGGACGGAGGACGGCGCGGGCTGTCACGCCGGGCAGGTCGTTGAGATTATTCATCGCCAGCTCCAATTCCCTGTCGGTCATGACTTCCCCCTGTTTCAGCCTGTACAGATACCCCTGCAGGACCGAGTCGGCCACGTCTGACGTGTTCTGCGTAATGCGCACTTCATCATACGCTGCGACGTAAACCTTGATTTCCAGCTGCCCGCCGGCGATTTCCTGCGGCGGTACGACAGCCTGGGCTACGGTGTAGCCGCTGCTCTTAGCATACTTCGTAATGGCATCGGTCAGCTCTTTCAGCTCCGATACCTTGACGCTGCGGCCGCTGTAAGCGTTCACTATCTCTTTCAGCCTTCCTTGTTCGTCGGGAAGAGGAAATCCCGTCAAAGTAATCTGGCGGACAAAAAAAGCCGGTTCCCTATCCGTCCCCGTATTGCCGGGCAAATAGGCCTCAGACGTCGCCTCGTCGACTATGACATCCTGCCGGCCCGTCCGATTGTACGGATGAACCGTCACGGCTTCTTTATCAAACGTCGGTATAGGCGACTGGGCCAACGCCGGACAAGCCAAAGCCAGGCTAAACATCATCGTTGCATACATGATTTTTGTCATAAAGCATCCCTTTCTATGAGCTGAACCCACCGCTGCGCATATACTCGCAGCGGCTATTAAATAAAACAATTTATATATATAAGTATATATTATTCTAGATTTTTATTATCTAATATTGGTGCAAAAAAAATAATACTTTCATCATTCCCCAGCGACAAACCACTGTATTACTTATAATTATATATTATTCTATCATTGTATATTATTATTTTTTTACTATTTTTATATACATTTTATCATATATCATTTTCCCCTGTTTGCCAATAGCTTTTCTATGTAAATAATGAAAATGGTAAATTGCAAGTTGAATTTGAACAACCATAATCAGGAAACACACTCACTAGCATAAACTTCATCGAGGAATGCATCAAATAGCTCTGACGGCGTATGGTAGCCCAAAACACGCCGTGGGCGCTGGTTCAGCG
>NZ_JAOQKD010000007.1:0-100217 GCF_025567065.1 Megasphaera stantonii | reverse complement strand
TAAGCCTCCTATGATTTAGATTGTATCATAGAAGACCTATACCTGGCAGTTATTTACAGAAAAAGCTTCACATAGTCGCTGGTGCAATATATCATTTATGAAACTCAATGCCGATTCATTTCCCGGTACAAACATTACTTTGGGGTTCGAAAATTTAATAACAGATTTTATATTATCCGCTAAATTTTGTGCTGATGAGGATAAGTCAACTGTTTTGATTCCATCGGGATTATATTGCAAGACTTTATTAATATTCTTTTTTTGTTCTTCAGAGCGAAAATCATTATTTGCTGACAGCAAAATAGATGGTATTTTTAAATATAGCAACTCGCTGGTAGTATTACGACCTGCTCTACAGATTACAGCTTTCGCTCCAGAATACATGCGCGCAGGATTGACATACGAATCAAAGATTTTTACAGAATCATTTTCAGACAAATATTGATGCAGTGCTGAAGCCACTGTTCTGTCATTACAATATATCCGACAACGATATGCAGATAGTATTCTGGAAGATTCTATCATCTTTTTCCCCATCAGAATCGTTGATTCCCAAAACCCCTTTGAGGAATTTTGACATCCACCGCCTAATATTCCGACGATATCTTTTGAACTATCATTGTTTTTTATATTTATGATTTCATCTCTCAGAATCGTGTTCACCCACTTGATTTCACTGGAGTTTTTTTCCAATACTTCTGATTTCTCCACCCCCACCCCATGAACAATAGAATATCCGGCACTCAAATAGTGCCTCTGATAAAAAAGCCTCGATGAAATTGGCAAGGAAGGATTATGCAAATCTGACGGATTCAATAAGGATATAATTTTTTCTCGGGGATATATCATGCTGAGTGTACTGATGAACAAGGGTTCACCGTCCACAAGAACTAAATCCGGTTTGTTTTTAATGATATCATCATATATCTCACCAGCAATTTTGCTGATAGGATTCAATCCGATAACCATGATATGAAGTTTCGACGGCTGTTCGTCATGAATTAATGAGATATTATTCTGTTTAAGAACTTCAAGTCCCTGCAGATACGAATAAGCATATACTTCATAGCCCTGTCTCCTTAATGAATTCAACAAAGCAACACCAGACATAACTCTTCCCAACCCTGGAAAACCTCTAAATATTCCATATATTTTCATATTTTTCAAAGCTCCAATATTCCACTTTCAACAAGAATTTTATGCACAGAATCTTTGCTATCTCTAAGACCTTTTTTGACAGCATTTAGCGCTGTTCCCTTATCAATGAATCCAACTGTGATTTCTCTTGATAAGCGCGTTGAATCCAAATGGAATCCCAAATTCTCATAAGCAATCTTTTCACACGCATTAGCCAGAGGGCAGCATTTTCCACCGGTTTCAACACCAAGTTCCTCTACATCGCTCAGGCAGTTCATTTCTTTGAGCTTGTTTTTCAATTCACTGTATTTACGGCGCATTAAAAATGGTAGATGAACAATCAGTACCTCTGCTTGATCAGCAAATGGTTTCAAGCGTCTGATAGCAGAATAACGCCCGTCTGTAAGCGCAGCCCATTCATTGATTCCCACAAAGACTACCGACACATTGTGTTTAATCGCTTCTCCATAATAAGCTTTGATTGCCACCTTTCGACAGGCCTGACAAGGACGCACAAACGTGCAAACAGTATCATCTTTAGTCGAATAGTGTAGTCTTCCTTCTTTATAGGTATCTAAGAAATCCTGATGGCTTATTTCACCTCGTACTGCAGCATCATAAAAATCGCTCATCGCTTGGAAATTTGCAGAATCAGTCTTTGTAATATAGGGAATAGCATCGATCACTTCATAATCTAATCCCATTTTCCGTGCAATCCTATGAATTTTCTCTACACGCTTTTCATTTAAGTTATTGTATCTGGCCTGAAAAGAGAATGCTGTCGGATGGAAGCCTAATGCCAATGCATCCTGAATCATCGCTATACTGTCTTTGCCGCCAGATAAAGCAATTAATGAATCTGCTTTATTTTTTCGTACATAATTTTTCAATATGGACACTTCTTCATCCAAATACGAAGGATCATAATGCTCTTGAAAACTATTGCATACATTGCATAATCCATTTTCTAAGATTCGGATCGATGGATTTTGGGTGGTATTCAAGCATTGACGGCACTGCTGTATTGTCGACATAAAAATGTTCCTCCTTTTGTTAATACTCATCAAATGTTGTATACTTAAATAATATATTTTGATACTCTTTATTTTTCAGTAAGTATATAAGTTGATCGGTAAATTTAAAGAATATCAAATTTAGTTTATCCTTAAATGATCTTTTCTCCACGATGGAGATTCGCTTTTCAATTTCTCGGATATACTGTTCTTTGAAAGCTTTTTTATCAAAAACAGCTCGGACAATCAAATACATTAATATATTTTCATCGCTCATTATCCAATAATTGTATTTATTATTCCATTTTTTCGTTGCCCAAATATCCTTTTGAATATCATTATGAAGCGGAATAACACTGTCACCATAGTTTGTGTAGCTGATACAAGCCAACTTGTCAAATATATGGACTTTAAAATTTCCTTTACAAAAAAACATATCTGGCCGCATTGAATATACAAAAAAATATTTGCAGGACATTCCATTCATAATATTGAAATCATGTTTAATCAGCAAGGAACGGATTTTTACATAATCATTGGGATGCACCAAAATATCAAGATCTTTATTTTCCGGCATATTCATAGGAATGATATTCCCATCGTTTTTCTTCAAAACATAATTGATTTTGTTATCATTTAATAATTGGAATAATTCAATTATATTGTTAGGTGAAACAATATTTTTTACCATTTTACTATTTCCTTTTCTCTTCCCCTGGTATAGTTTGCATCAAAATGAAACCGCAATACGGGAATACTGTACTTACTCCCGTATTTATACATTAAATATGCAGCCCTGATTTCACCGTCTAATATTCGATTATATTCATCAATAATTATAAACTGATTTCTAAATGGATATCCTTTATCATCAACGATTTTCCGTATTCCTTCAATATGCTCCTCTTTTGAAACATTTATTGGTCGATTCATGCAGAAAGACAAAGCCCACTCTCTATGACCATTGAAATAGCAGAAAAAAGGCGACTGATTTAGTTCGAGAATAGTTTTAGGCTCATATAGTGCTTTCAAATCACTGACAACAACATCCTCTTTTGTTATATCAGTTATTTTAGCCCAACAAGGAGCAAATTCATATATAAAATACGGATCAAAATCAGACATTGTGTAGTTTTCAGGCAATGAGATCACTTGGTTCAACGCTTCTAAAACAGCCTGACTGAAATCTAAGAACTCCTTCGTAGATAATGTTAATCTCGTAATCCCTAAATGTAAGTGAATAGCCTCGCCCAAATTATCTTCCCATTTTATATTTGTGCCATTTATACTCGAATTCGATAAGCAAAAAACACCAGGATTACTCATTGGATAGATTGCCTCCCTTATTTTTAAGCCTTAAATAATTTTTTCTGGCAATTGCTGTCGATGCTGCAAATTCAATAAAATGTACGTCTTTAAAAAGAAATTGTATCAATTCATTTTGAATATGTATATTAAACCCGCTACCTTTATTTCCATGGTTAAGTTCAATAAAAAATTTCGAATCTTTTAACTCACAAGTTGATAAATCTTTTATTTTCTCTCCCATCGTATATCCCTCCCATGCGTATTATGAATTTCACCAGGCATAGCAAACCGTTTCCAATAAATTCGACATATTTGAGTGATTATATATGGCTATTTTATAGGCTGGATTGAATTCATGTATCAATAATGGGATATTCCAAAAATCTGACTGCCAATGATAGATACATATTGCAAGTTTAGGTTTATGCATAGATATTGTTTTCCTCAACCCCTTTAACGCATCTATTTCAGAGCCTTCGATATCCATTTTTATAAATGTTGCAGGCACCGGTAAATTATCACCACTCATAGAAGCTACAGTGATATCACCATCATTACCTACGTGAGGATTGCTCCTTTTTGTCGATGAGTGCGAGGACAAAAAGCGGCAATTCCCATCATGGCATCCGAGCGCAGCATTATAGAGTATAATATTGCTGTATTGAGATAAGTTATCCTTAGTCTGCATGTAGTTTTCTGGATCAGCTTCAAATCCATATACAGCTGAATATTTATGATTGACTTTCTCTAAAAAATTAATTGTATCTCTTCCATCATACATTCCAGCGTCTATAAATACTTCTTTATTAGAAAAGGTAAACGCATCATGGAAATACTGGATACGGCTTTCAATATATGGATAATGAAATTGATACGGAGCAATCAACCTGGTCATACAATCCAAGTAAATTTGTTTTGACTGATTATCATATAATAAATTATACACTTTACAAATTTTTTCTATATTAGAATAGATGACATTTCTTTTTTCATAGAGATCAATGTATCCATGTGAATTAGGTCCAACATATACATTATCCGGGATAATACCGTGAGGAGCCATTTTGTTATAAACGCGCTTCGTCAATGCATGCGTATGGATAAAAACAGATTTCCTTTTATTTTTTTTAAGCAATGATGTAAGTTCGTCATCATTTAGAAGCGTAATAATTTCACTGGGTTCGCTATCTGTACATTTTTTGAAATCCAAAATATCTTCCTTTTTATCCGAAACAATCAATACTCTCTCTCTGGCATAAAAATTGTTTGTTTTTTCTATATACCTGTTCTTATTATTTAACAATAGCTTTTCGAAGTCAGACTCCGTTATTATTCTATTCATTTTAACTCCATAAATTTTGAATAATACGTCCAATACAAATCATCATAGATATTATTTCCTATTTTCTCATGCTTATTTTTGCTTCGTATCGCAGCCCAATGGTAAATACCATCCGATAAAGAGGTAGGATTTTTCTTCAGTTCAACAACATATTGGTTATATTCATATGGAAGAATTTTTAAATCATTGTTATTGCCAAAAATGGAGTTAATAGCATCTTGATCACCAAAAAAACTTTTAGGATTGTTTTTAAAATAGTTCATAGCATCATCATAAAAATGATATTTTTTTCTCAGCCTATCCAGGTTGAATATCAAAACTCCAGCATTTACATACGCATCCATGTTTTTGATATCCGTGATGCTTTTTACCCATTCTTTCCACGCCTCATTGTTTCGGAATATATTTAAATCCAACACGGCGGCACAAGTAATATCCTCCAAATCTGTCATCCATATATTACATATGTCGCAGTTTATAATTGTATCTGCGTCAAGATATATAATTTTATCAATGTATTCTGGAAAGATTTGGTCAATATATAATCGATACATGGTCGCATAGGAATGTTTTTCTATGCACTGAGGATCCACATACTTCGTCAGTTCTTCATGCGAATTAATATAGATAAAATTAATACTGCAATAGGTGTATTTACTAATTGCCAACAGATGGTTTTGAGCTGCGTTTGATAAAGTACTGTCTGTAATGATGAATATATTGATATTGTCTTTATTCTTATCACATAATGATATTATCGAAGCTCCTAATTGCTCATAATACGTCCCATCCACATCTGTCAAAGCATAACAAACATTGATCATTCGGATCACCTCAACAATGGACATTCATTAAAATTATCCCATAATAGCGTTATCTGTTTTCGGATGTCTGCTGGCTTAAAACTGAAAACAGGTTCTTGCTTAGAAGTAATACAGCTCATAAAACTGAGATTCGGTAAGAGACGTAATTCCGCATAATCTCTACAAATAGTGATGTCTTTTTGGGCGCATGCCAAGGGAATGATCTTTACAACGGTATCGTTCTTAAGTCTCCATAGCGTAATACCAGAACGAATATCAAAGGTTCTTGTTGCTCCTTTCTTAAATAATAATTGACCCACATTTTCAACCCAATATTCAACTTGATTATCCTTATACTTGCCTTCCAGCAAAGGAAGGATTTTTAGGCGCCGATGCATTTTAGAGGCATAGTCTATTATGTCTTCAACATAGTCATATGTTAATTTGCATAAAACAAAGTTAAAAGAATAATCAACATTATTTGCTTCTAGCGTTTCTACGCAGCGAATAAAAGCAGAAAACTCATTACCAGTAACTTTATGATAATTCTCCTCATTTACTCCTGGAAAATGTAACGTCACTAATACATGAGCCACCGCAAGTCTTTTTGCGATAACAGTATTTATCAGGCTTCCATTAGTGGCTATACCGATCTCATAAGGACCTTTTCGATGAACTAAGTCGATCATATCGAGTATTTCTGGATTCAGAAAAGGTTCGCCACCCGAAAATCGAATCTGATTGATTGGAGTCTCCTCTATGCCTTTAAATATTTGTGAAAATTGTTCATATCTCAAGAATTGCTTTTTGTTAACACTTTCCTGCCCTTCATTATGACAATATATACATTTATAGTTGCAAGAATCTGTTACCAATACGCGTAATATCTTCCAAAAAGACATTTATCCCACATCCTTACGTTTAATCATCTGAATTCTGGTTGCAATCCATAATACGAACGATTAGGATCATCAATTAATAAATATCCTGTTTCGCCATATCCCGCACATCTGAAGATAGTTATTCCCTTTTCAATCTCTTCTGTTCGAAGTACAGTATATGAAGCTGGCGCCATCCAAAATGAATTCATCATTACTGTTAAAGGGATATTCAGTAGATGCGATAATATAACTGATATGGTAGCAAAATGAGATACCAGGAGGATTGTAGCTGTAGGGTCTAATGATAAATTCCTATAAATATTTTCTTCTCGCTGATACCCACTTTTTTTCAACAACTCATCCAAAGGATTCCAAACCGCATCACAATACTTCTTTATATCTCCATTTTTATACATTGAATGTGTTCGATATGATTCGTTACTCAACAATGCCTTATTATTAGCCCAGTATCTTGGGGGAATTTGCCAAGGATAATGCAGTTCACCATTAGGCAATGTGATGAAATGCTTAAATTCATTGAGCCAGTCAACTTGATAAATTGGTAATTTCAAATGCTCATTCAAAATTATCCCAGTTTCTATAGTCCTTGCAATCGTCCCAGTATAAATTTTATCAATCTTAGTTTTTGATAGATGAGCTCCCAACTTATGAGCTGTAATTACGCCCTTATCTGTTATAGAATAATTTTCTTTACAGGGATCCGCATGTCGGACAAAGATTAGTTTCATTGTTTTTAGCCTCCACAAACATATCAAAAATCAAAGTACTGATAGTCTGCATCTTTGCCTTCATTTGATTAAGATCCATATTGGAGTCATAGCTTAATTCCCCTAATATTGCTATTGTATAGTTCCCCTTCTTTGTAAAAACTATACCGCCATCCACGATATAGCTATCTGTCGTATCATCATATATTTTTCCATCAGCCTTTCCACTCTTACATGCAACATCCAAATAATCATCTTGCGCTAACAAATGACCAGCAATTATATCTTTATATGTTTGCTTTAAAAAGATATCTTTCAATTCTTTACAAACAATTTCAGGAAATAATGTATTTTCTTCCAGATTGCTATAAAATGTGGCATATTCTCTAGGTGTTGTCGCTCCAACATTCTTCACTTTTGGAATTAAAAATTTCTTTTTTAATATCGTATTTTTATATCCAAAATCTTGAATCGTCTTATTAATAGACTCTATGGTCAAAAAGTCTATTACCATATTGGCAGCTATATGGTCACTTTTTTCAATCATTAGTTCTACACAATCTTTCAATTTCAATTCGCTATTGATAGGCAGAAACTTTATTACTCCAGCCCCTGTCGCATAATTGTCAGCAGTATAATTCAACAATTCATCGCCAGTAATTAAACCTGAACTTTTTCTTTTTTCATATTCAAGCAGGATAAATGCCATAATGCTACAGGCACTATCAAAAATATCATTTTCATGAAACGAGAAAACAGCTTCGTTTTTAAATTTAACGCTTATACCAATTCTTGCCTTATTACTTTCTATCTCTTCAATAATATGATATATATTATCATCTATTTTTTTCATTATGTTCTCTCACCTGCTCTGATACAAAATCAATCAAATCCCCGATGGTAATTATTTTTTTCTCTATAAGCAATTGATCATCAAATGGTATATTAAAGTAATATTCTAACGTACAAAACAGGTCCGCAAATGCCAAAGAATCAAACCCTACATGCTTCAACAATAGATTTCTATAATTGTCCTGCAGCTTAATCTTACGAATTTCTTCTATCTTATTTCGTATAACTGATGAAACATCTTTTTTCTCTTCAGTTACATCTGTATGCAGTAACGCACTAACTGCTTCTTTACATGACAACCTGTCGATTTTATTGTTTTTCAAATGTGGAATTTCTTTTATATAGAATATTTCTTTAGGCAGCATGTACCGAGGAACTATTTTACACAATTTTTTATATATATTTTCAGGAGATACCTTATCATACGAATAGACACAGAAGATACTGGTACTGTCGTTCTTGTCGTTAATCGGAACAATACAGCACTCATTGCTATCGATAAGCATAGATATTTTCTCTTCTATATATTCAATTGAAATTCTATAACCATTTATATTTACTACATTATCTTCTCGCCCGACAATATAATATTGATGATTCTTAAATTCAACGATATCATGTGTATTGAATACTGTCTTTCCATCAAGATACTTAACGTTGTTATTTACACTATTGTAATAATCATTATATAATTTTTCTGATTCAACCCACAATGTTCCGGAATTTACTTTAGAACCCCCCTGTAGCAGCACTTTAAACCCTTTTAATGGATGACCAATAGGAATTCTATTATATTGTTGAATTTCATTTAAGCCTATTTCTACTCGATGGAAAAAAATTGTCCCTAATTCGGTGCATCCGTAATTATTAAACAAATCGATATTTTTCGTTCGGAATAGCAATAACAAAGCAGCCCCCAGGTTCAGGCGCTCTCCACCGGATACAATATACCTAACACAATCCGGAATATATTCGATTAGCTGGGGTTGTCTACTAAGCAGCTTCAATATTGGTGCACCCAAAAAGACTCCCGTTGATGCATTTTTATTTATCTGGGTACATATTTTCTTAAAATTTATGTTTTTATCGATATCATCAATACATATCGTAGATCCAGCACAGAGGAAAATAAGTGACTGGTCTAGCGAAAAAGCAAAACAAAGCGGAGCATATTGCTGTACAATCTCACCAGATAGAAAAGGTAATTCATCCTTAAATTGCCTATAACTAAAATTCAATTGTCCCAATTTTTTCCTTACGATTTTTGGCTCCCCTGTTGATCCAGATGTCGTGATGTAATAGCATACTTGAGAGTCATCATGAATATTTTCAATACCAAACTTAATTTCCTTTCCTTTAATATTCTGTGTCTGTCTATAACTCTTTAGAGATCTAATAGAAAATACATTATCACAAATTTGCTTTAGTTTAGCATTATTATCTTTAGTATATATAGTTTTTATGTTTAATTTTTCTACAATATTTTTTATATAATTAATTGGAGCTTTTACATCTAAGTTGATAAATGGAATATTTGCCTGCATACAAGCAAGCATTAATAAAAAGTGTTCAATGGATCCATTATCATAAATGCCGATAATATCCCCAATTATGTTTTTATGAACGAGGTCCTTTGATATACTATTACTGATGATATATAAATCTGAAAAAGAAATCTCCCTATCATAACACTTCAAAGCGATGTTCCCATTGTTAAGCGCATGTTCCTGGAATACAGAAAGAATGTTCATGATACACCTTCTTATATACAAGAAATTCGTTTTAAATAAAAATTATCTTTTAGAAAATACTCACGTCCGGAAATTGTTAAACGTCTATTTATCGCTAAATCTCACGAAAATGCTGAACATACTTTTATTATACAGACTTATTATACAAATTGACAAGGACAGATTCTGTCATTTTCCATACTTTCGTTTTCAGTCGACCTAGGTACGCCACATTTGCGTCCAATAACAACAATACCGCTAACACTACTTTGCAATGTTAGCGGTATTATTATGCTTCCTGTTATTCTAAGCCATATTTCTTAAAAAGTGTTTCACGGAACTCTCTATCAGAAACGGCTTTATGGGTAGCTTCATCACTCATGATCAATCCACCTTCGGATTCAGATGGATGCTGCGCATCCTGAAACTCTGGATTGTATTACAACCGTGTACCATTTGTCATAAATCCCGGCTATACACAGGATTCGCGCGGGCTGCCGGTTATGGCAGCCCCTACGCACAAGGCCTTCGGCCGTGTAATTATTTAATATCGCCTGTATGCGATTTCGTAGGGGTCGCCGCGTGCCTTTTCAGCCCGTCAGGTCGCGACCGCAGGAAGTGGCAGGACGGCTGCTGAAACGGACAGCAGAGGCGGGCGACCCGCCTTGAATAATGGCATCGTCACGGAATTTATGACGGACTGCGCATGGTCGTAATACAATCTTGAGTCTGTCGCGGCGCAGCCGCATCTGATTCCGAGCAGGCGAAGCGTGACAGAACCCTACCACCACTACGTGGTCCCCCTCCATCTACGCTGTCCGTTTGGGCAGCTGCCCTGTCGCTCCCTGCGGTCGTTCCATTGCAGACCCAAAAGGCCCTTCTCAGGGGAGGCTTTCTGCTTTTTACTGCTCTTCGCTGCCCTTCGCTACACATACTTTCTTGCCGCAGAAGGCGATACCGTATTTCCATACTTCCTTTATGCCGCGCTTTTGGAATTCTGTGACGTTGGTCCTATGTCAAGTTTGAGTACAAGTTAAATTGAGGTTTTTATCAATCAGTTATCCAGCAATCAAAGCTGTCTTTTTCTTGTAGTTTGCATATAATTTCTCATAGTCATTTGGTGACATATAGTTACAGTGACTGTGAATTCGAACGGTATTATAAAACGTGTTAATGTATTCAAACACCAGCATATAGGCTTGTTGATAATTTTCAATCTTAAATCGATTCAGCCATTCTCGCTTAATCAATGCATGGAATGATTCTATGCAGGCATTATCCCATGGATAGCCTTTCTTCGAATAGCTGCGGCACATCTGTGCGGTTTCCTTGATATAGGATTGCGAAAGATATTGACAACCGCGGTCAGTGTGAATTACTACCAGACGGCCTGGATTCCTGGTTTGCTTTGCCGTTTGAAGCATCCTAATAATGCCAGATGCATCCAACTTCCGGGATAAATTCCAGGCAATGATTTTTCGAGAAAATAAATCCATGATACTGGCCAAATACACAAAGCCTTCAGTAGTCCAAATATAAGTAATATCGCTGCACCAGATCGTGTCTGGTCTTGGCGGATTAAATTGTTCTTGCAGAATATTAACTAATATGGCATCCAAACAACGGCTCTGGGTCGTAACGGTATAATGCTTGACCCAACAAGCACGAATCCCCATTTGCCGCATGTAAAGGCCCACTGTCCTTTCGGAAATACATTCACCTTTCTGTTGAAGCAATTTAGTAATTTTGGGTGCTCCATAGATTTGCTTTGAATCTTCGTAAATGGTTTGAATCTGTTTTTTTACCTCCTTACGGTGCGTAGCTTGTTTGGATAATTTGCGATGACTCCATCCATAGTAACCTGATGTAGAAACGCCCAGTTCTGCCAGCACTCCAGATACCGAAAAATGGCGTTTCCCCTGATGGGCTTTTTCGGCTTCCTGTTTGACGCTATGGTAAATGGCGGGGATTATTTGTCTAGAATGCTGATAGCTTTTTTTAAGACATTGATGGCATCCTTGGCATCTCGTAATTCACGTTTCAAACGAGCGATTTCCTTGGCTTCATCAGATGCATAGTTTCCGGATCCGCGATATGGCATTTCCCCATTATCCCGTAATTGCTTTTGCCATCGGGACAGTGTCTGTTGGGAAATTCCTAAATTATGGGCACACCCAATCAGTCCTAAGTCACGATGATCATGGTAATATTGGACAGCATCCATTTTAAATTGTTTGTCGAACTTCGTCATACTAAGACCCCCTATATATACTTTTATTGTATCACTTTATGGAAAACCTCAGTTTGACTTGTCCTATTTATATGCTAGCACCAAAAAGTATCACCATGCTACTTTCCCAAGACTTACCTGACATCGATACTATAAAGGCGTATGTTGTTGCGTCCGAGCACAAAAAAAAGCCAGCATCATGGTTATTTTGTGCTTTACGAGATAGATATGAGTTAGAACAAGGAGTTGATAAAAATGGAACAAGCCTTAAATGCTCAAAACCACACTCTCCTGAAGGAAAAGCTGGAGAAAGCCTACACGCTCTGGAAGAATATGCCTCGGATTGGTGAGCCTACTGCTGAACCTAAATCCGTACCTTTGGATCTAAGATCATACGGAATATATGCGCGTTATGCCGATGTCACTTTTTCCACTATTGAGTCAAGAGGTATACCCACAAATATTAATGAGCCCTACAAAAAAATCAAACGATACGTAGAGCATCTAACCGAGAATGTACACGACGGAATTGGCCTTATCCTTTCCGTTCCTGTGGGAAATATGAAGACCACCTTAGCAGTAGCTATCTTAAGGAAATACATTGAACTATATCATAAAGGATTTATGGTTTCGATGTCGTCTTTTTTGACAATGATCGACAATAATTACCACTTCCATAAGGTTGATGCTCGAATTGAGAAAATAAAGAATACACACTTGCTCATCATCGACGACTTAGGGGCAGAGTATGACCACTCATGGGTTCAGACACAAGTTGATGCGATCATAACTGAACGATATAACAATAAACTAGCCACAATTATCACAACTAATCTTAGCCGTGATAATATCAAAAGCAGGTATCAACAACGTATATACGATCGTCTACAAAGCACCAATTATCTAGTTAGTTTTTCTGCTAAAAGTCAGCGGTCACCTTTAAAATGGGAATCATAGCATACGAATTATGCGTCACAAAATAGTATAAGCAAGGCCTATTCGGTTACTATATGCAAACAAATGGGCCTGAAATAAATTTATTCAACAAGGAGGTAATTGATATGAGATATCAAATTAAAGCAGGAAACAAAACGATTACCGGACTGAGGGCATGTGTCACCTACCTTCTGCACAAAGTATCGAAATCTCACACTTGGGAGGAAAATTGCCCTGTCGTCATTCGTAAAGGGGCCGACGACAAAACTGCCTTCGTTCAATTTGACTCGGGCCATTGGTATGTCTTTAATTTTGAAGCTGAAATGGTAAATCGCATTCCCGATGAAGTCATCGAAGTCCTTGCCGATGAAAATGAAATGCAAAAAAGAGTGGCGATTCTTATGAAAAATCTCCACTTGGTGGCACTCATGATCAAGCACATGCATTCCTGTGATTGGGTCGATGGACTGCCAATCAAACCATTCTTCAAAGACGGTTTCAGCTGCATCCAGTACGAATCTGGCCGCTGGTGGCACTATGATATTGACAATCTAAACTGGTTCTAGCGAGGTGATTGTCATTGCCAGTATTCAAAGATTCCTCGAATAACACCTGGAGTGCGTCCTTTTACTACACCGATTGGACGGGCCAGCGCAGGCGGAAAAAGAAAGTTGGTTTCAAGACCCGTCGAGAAGCCTTGGCCTTCGAGGAAAATTTCAAGTCCAAGGCCGCCGGGGCCACTACGATGACATTCGGTGAGTTATACGAACTCTACATGGAAGACGCCAGGGTCCGTTTAAAGCCGACAACATACCGGAATAAGGAGTTTATCATCAAGCTGAAGGTCCTGCCCTTTTTCAAGGACCTTCCCATCTCTTCGATTACGCCGGCGATTATCCGGAAGTGGCAGAATCAGATGCTGAGCGCAACGTACACGCCCTTTGGCAAACAGAAGACCGCCCAGCCTTACACGCAAACCTACCTGAAGACGATCAATAATCAAGTATCGGCCATCTTCAACTTTGCCGTGAAGTACTATCACCTTCCGCAAAATCCAGTCCGGCTCTGTGGTTCCATGGGAAAAAAACGGTCCGACCGTATCAGCTTCTGGACGCTCGACGAATTCCGCCAGTTCATTACGGTGTACAAAGACGACATCCTGTACTACACGATTTTCATGCTCCTCTTCTGGACCGGTATGCGCGAAGGCGAACTCTTAGCACTAACCGCAGCGGATTTCGACCTGGAAGAGCAAACGGTCAGCATCACCAAGAGCTATTCCCGTCTGGACGGCCAAGATCTGATTCAAAAGCCCAAAACGTCGAAGAGCATCCGGACCATCACTATCCCGCCCTTTCTCTGCACCATCGTCCAGAACTACATGAACGCCATCTACGGACTCCGCAGCCAGGACCGGCTCTTTCCCACGACGAAGTACGCCATCCTGAATCACCTTCACACAGGCAGTAAAAAAGCCGGCGTGAAAAAAATCAGGGTCCACGACCTCCGCCATTCCCACGCGTCCTTCCTCATCGACCTGGGCTTCTCACCCCTAGTCATCAAAGAACGCCTGGGACACGAAAACATCGAAACCACCCTGAGTACCTACACCCACCTGTACCCATCACAGCAGCGGAAATTGCTAGCGGCCATGGAAAAATTCGGTGAAAAGTCCATCCCTAAAGATGACGACAAAACTACAGCCTAAGTAAATCCAAAACCAGGCGCTGTCATACGAAGACAGCGCCTGGTTGTTTTGTCCATTTCAAATTCATAAAGACTTGCCATTATATCAGAACAGTCTATGTTTAAATTTTACAGCGGGCCGCCCTGTCCGGGTCGGCCCTTACGCACAAGGCCGTTGGCCGTGTATATGTTCAGATTGCAAATCTACGTGTCCTTTGTAACCAAGTCTATTCCATATGTATAAAAATGCACATTTTTTGTTCGAGAAATTTGGCAAAATTAGGCCCCCAAAAAAGTTTTTTAAAATTTTTTGGTACACTTTTGGAACTTTTGAAAAAGCAAAAGCCTCACAAATGGCTTGGTTAAGCGATTTGTGAGGCTTGTTGCAACTATTCCCATTCAATCGTTGCAGGCGGTTTGCTCGTAATATCGTACACGATGCGGTTGATATGGTCCACTTCGTTGACGATGCGGCTCGACACCTTGTCGAGGACATCGTAGGGGATGCGCGCCCAGTCGGCAGTCATGAAGTCCGTCGTCGTGACGCCGCGCAGGGCCAAGGTGTAGTCATACGTGCGGAAGTCGCCCATGACGCCGACAGTGCGGTTGCTCGTGAGGACGGCAAAGTACTGGTTAATGGAGCGCTGCAGGCCGGCGTTGGCGATTTCTTCGCGGAAGATGGCGTCGGCGTCGCGGAGGATTTCGAGTTTTTCCTTCGTGATTTCGCCCATGACGCGGATGGCCAGGCCCGGACCCGGGAAGGGCTGACGCCATACGAGGTAATCAGGAAGGCCCAGTTCTTCGCCCAGTTCGCGGACTTCGTCCTTAAAGAGGTTGCGCAGCGGTTCGATAAGGCCTTTGAAATCGACAACTGCCGGCAGGCCGCCTACGTTGTGGTGGCTCTTGATGACAGCGGCGTCGCCGGCGCCCGATTCGATGACGTCGGGGTAAATCGTGCCCTGAGCCAGGAAGTCGACGGCTCCGATTTTACGGCCTTCGTCTTCAAATACGCGGATAAATTCTTCGCCGATAATCTTGCGCTTCCGTTCCGGTTCGCTGACGCCGGCCAGCTTCGACAGGAAGCGTTCCGACGCGTCGACGCGGATAAAATTCATGCCCGAGCCCTTGAACGCCGCTTCGACTTCGTCGCCTTCATTTTTGCGCATGAGGCCGTGGTCGACGAAGATACAGGTCAGCTGGCTGCCTACGGCCTTAGAAATAAGGGCCGCCGCAACGGAGCTATCTACGCCGCCCGACAGGGCCAGTACGACCTTGCCGTCACCGACGGTCTGCTTGATCGTTTCGATAGCCGTCTTGGCATAGTTGGCCATCGTCCAGGTACCGGTGCAGCCGCAGACTTCAAAGAGGAAATTGTGAAGCATTTCCTTGCCGTGTTCCGAATGGAGCACTTCCGGATGGTACTGCATGGCGTAGAGCTTTTTCGCCGGGTTCTGCATAGCCGCTACGGGGCAGTTATCCGTATGGGCGACGATTTCAAAGCCTTCGGGAATGTCCGATACATAGTCCGTATGGCTCATCCATACGATTTCTTTTTCCTGCAGGCCTTTAAACAACGGGGAAGACGTGTTGACGGTAACCGGCGTCTTGCCGAATTCGCGCATTTCCGCAGACTGCACCTTGCCGCCCAGGGTCTGAGCCATAAACTGCATGCCGTAGCACAGGCCGAGGACAGGGATTCCTAAGTGAAATACTACTTCTTCAATCTTCGGCGCATTGTCCTCATACACGCTGGCCGGGCCGCCTGTAAAGATAATGCCCTGAGGCTGCATTTCCTTTATTTTTGCCAGAGCCTTCTGATACGGGTACACTTCGCAGTACACGTGGTTTTCACGGACGCGGCGCGCAATAAGCTGATTATACTGACCGCCAAAATCGACAACAATAACGAGTTCTTTGTTATCCATTTCTTCCTCCTCATTTACGATAAAATCTCCCAAGCTGCAGTGCAGTCATGGTTTTATGATTCTGTTATTATATCATGAATGGACGCGCAGAAAAAGAGGCAACCCGAGAAGATACGTCAAAAAGCAGGCCGGCAGAGCTTCTCTTGTCTGCCGACCTGCTTTACACACGTTGTCGTCGTTATTTATTTTCTTCCGAAGTGCCGTATTCCTTGTACAATTCGTCCAAAATATTATACCGCGTGACAATTCCCACGACGCGGCGGCCGTCTACGATGGGAATGACCTTCAAATGTTCCGCTACCATGACGCCGGCCAGCTGTTCTACATCGGCGTCGGGAGCCGCGATGATGACGTTCTTGGTCATCATTTCCTTTGCCGTGCAGGCCATCAGCTTTTTAAAGCCCTTGTCGTACTCGCTGATGCCGTTGTAATAAATGCTGGCTCCCAGTAAGTTGACATAGTGAGGAACGTGAGGCTTGATTTTTTTGTACAGCAAATCTGCGTCGGTAATGATGCCGATAAGCTGCTCTTCTTCGTCTACGATAGGAATCGCCGCCACCTTATTTTTTACAAACATGTGAACCAAACTGAAGACGGACGTAGACGGACTTGCCGTCACAAAATTCTTTTCCATGATATCAGACGCAGTACGTTCTTCCATAAGCTCAACCCCTTTTCCGATGTAGTGCAAACCATATTCTAGCTTACAAATCGAGTATGTATAAATACTATATGATATATCGTATATAATAAGTTACACATACGCAAGGAGAATTCCTGCTTGACAAGGAAATTTTTTACTCGTCCTTACCAATGATAGGGCTCATGGCGCTGAATTTTGACAGCCCGATAAATTTGCTCCAGCAAGATCATGCGGATCATCTGGTGGGTCAGCGTAATCCGCCCGAAGGATATGCGGCTGTCGGCGCGGCGGCGCACGCCGTCGGACAAGCCGAAGGGGCCGCCGATGATGAAGGTCAGCTCGCTGCATCCGTGGAGGGCTATTTCGGAGAATTTCGCCGCCATGTCTTCCGACGAAATCAGCGTCCCCTGCACGTCCAGCACGAATACGTACGATCCCTGGCGGACGTGGCGCAGCATTTTTTCCCCTTCCTTCTCCAATACCTGCCGCTTTTGGGCTTCCGAGGGATTATCGGGCATCTTTTCTTCCGGCAGCGCCGTAATTTCCACCTGCCCGTACGGCCGCAGCCGCTTGAGAAATTCATCGATGCCCGCCGTCAGGTACTTCTCTTTTATTTTTCCAATGGTAATAATATGATATTTCATCAGCTTTCTTCATTCTCCGGGCTTGCCTGCAAGACGACTGTCGCCGTCTGTTCCGATTGGCCGCGCATGTAGGTAATGGAAACAGACTCGCCGACCTGGCAGCTGTCCAGCACATTCTGCAGTACTGTAAAATCTTTGACTCTTGTGCCATTAATCGACAGGATGATATCGCCGCGGCTGATGTCGGCCTGATCCAGCGGGCCACCGGGCACTACTTTATAGACGAAAATCCCTTCTACGTCAATTTTCATGCCGAAGCGGGCTGCCATCTGCTGATCCAGCCCGTACAAGCCGAGATAGGGCCGGACGACCTTGCCGTTTTTAATCAGCGCGTCGAGGATCGGCCGGGCCGCATTGATGGGAATGGCAAAGCCCAGGCCTTCTACGCCTTCCTTGGAAATCTTCGCGCTGTTGATGCCGATGACCTTGCCGTCGGCGTCGACCAGCGCGCCGCCGGAATTGCCCGGGTTAATGGCCGCGTCGGTCTGAATCAGCTTCATGCTTTGCCCTTCAGCGCCCAGGGTCCGATTCATCGAGCTGATGACGCCGGCCGTAACGGTGCCCTGAAATTCCAGTCCCAAGGGATTGCCGATGGCGATGGCCGGCTCGCCGACCTGCAGGGCATCGCTGTCGCCGAATTCTGCGACGGGCAGGTTATCCACATTGATCTTGACGACGGCCAAATCGGTCTTTTCATCGCGGCCGACGACCGTGCCCTCCGTGCTCTGCCCGTCGGCCAGCGATACGATGACGGTCTTGCTGTTGCCTACGACGTGCTGATTCGTAGCGATATAGCCGGCCTTGTCAAAAATAATGCCGGAGCCGACGCCTTCGCCGACCAGGACGCGGCGGTTGAAAATATCGCGGTCATAGACCTTCGTCGTAATGCCGACGACAGCGGGCGACACCTTTTTCGCTGCCCGTACGACGGCCGTATTGCGGGCATCGGAAATATCGCCGGACGGGGCCGGCTCGGCCAGCTGCTCTATCGTTCCCTGGTACGTGCGGTTGGGGGCGAAGAAAACGTCGTGAATTTTAAATCCGCCGGCGACGCCGACGGCAATCAGTATGATCCCTACGGCGGCGGTTAGCATGTGTTTGCGCTGCATCAGGCATTACCTCCTTCTTGAAAGCGGACATGGCCGTTTTGACAGGCCAGGCGCAGCAATATATCCTGTCCGACGACGCGGCCGCCCCGGCTGAGCACGGTCCGTACCGTGTGCAGGGACAGGGCGGGCGTATTATTTTTTTCACTGCGATGAGCCAGCAGTACCTTCATCAGCCCTTTCGAGGGGATGCGGGCCAGAAATTTCGCCGCGTCGCGGTTGGACAAATGGCCCCACCGGCTCAAGATGCGGTTCTGCAGGGCGTACGGATAAGGCCCGTTTTTCAGCATTTCCTCATCGTGATTGGCTTCTAAAATCAAGATGTCCGAATAGGCCGCCGCCAGCTCCACGTCATGGCTGATATATCCCAAGTCCGTAGCCAGGGTAATCTTGCTGTCGCCGTGATAAATCGTATAGCCTACGGGGCGGGCTGCGTCGTGGGAAATCAAAAACGGCACGATTTGTATCTCCTTCAGGCCCACACGGCGAGGCAGGCGGACAAACCGGCCGGCATATTCGCCGGCTTTTCTGCCCAGGCAGCTCCACGTCTCCCGCGTCGTATATACGGGGATATCCGTCTTTTTCAGCAGCGTCGCCAAGCCGTTTACGTGGTCGGCATGTTCGTGGGTGATAAAGACGGCGTCCAGTTCAGACAAGGAGCATCCGTACGCTTTTAATCCATTTTCGATACGGCGGCAACTGATGCCGGCGTCGATGAGTATTTTCGTGCGGCCGCAACGGATAAACGCGGCGTTTCCCTTGCTCCCGCTGGCCAGCATGCTGACTAAGCAGTCTCTGTGGCGCGCTTCACCGCCCATGACCGGAATATCCTCCCGCTGCCCTCCCTCCGGCAGGACGGCGCATCCGGCCCGCTGCCTGGCCCGCCCGATCGACGCGGCCAGCTGTTCCAAGCGAAGCTCGCTTTCCGTCATAGATTTCCCCCCTTGTAGTCCTTCTCTTCGTGCTATTATAGCATAGGTTTGGCAAAAAAAAACCATCGTATCGGAATTTCTCCTTAACGATGGCTTATTTGGTGGGCCTAGGTGGACTTGAACCACCGACCTCACGCTTATCAGGCGTGCGCTCTAACCAGCTGAGCTATAGGCCCATGACGTATTTAGTATACCATACAGTTGTCAAATGTCAAGATAATGGTGGGCCTAGGTGGACTTGAACCACCGACCTCACGCTTATCAGGCGTGCGCTCTAACCAGCTGAGCTATAGGCCCATATCTTTGTGACTTGCTTAGTATACCACATTTCACCGAAGTGTCAAGATTTTTCCGCAAATTCTTTGAAAATTTCTGTTTCCTTATGGATTTCCCCCTCGCCGGCACGTTTTGCAGGCGCGGGGGAAAACAAATTAACGTCGCGTCTTATGCATAACTTTCTATCAAGGTCTTGAAGGCCGCAAAGGAGCGCCGGATCATATCGGGATCTACGCAGTAGGAAATGCGGACGTAGCCGGGGCAGCCGAAGCTGTCAGCCGGTACGATGAGCAGGTTGAGCTTCTTAGCCTTTTCGGAAAAGGCGTTGGCGTCGGGCTCCGGCGATTTGACGAACAAGTAGAAGGCACCGCTGGGATAGACGCATTCGTAGCCCATCTCCTTCAGCCCGTTGTACAGCAGCTTGCGGTTTTCGTCGTATATATTCATATCCGACAGCTTGCCCATGCATTTCAGCACGACGTCCTGAAACAGATGAGGCGCGCAGACGAAGCCCATCGCCCGGCCGGCGCCGCACACCGCCGTATACACGGCCTTGGCATCGGCAGCGCAGTCCGGCACGAGGATGTAGCCGATTCGTTCGCCCGGCAGCGACAAGGATTTGCTGTAGGAATAGCAGACGATCGTATTGGCGTAGAATTTCGGCACGTACAAAATCGGCAGGCCGTCGTAAATGATTTCGCGGTACGGTTCGTCGGAAATCAAATAAATAGGATGACCTATGTCAGCCGATTTTTTCGTCAGCAAGGCTGCCAGCTTCGCATACGTGTCGGCCGAATACACCGTGCCGGCCGGATTGTTCGGCGAGTTGACAATAATCGCCCGCGTATGAGGCGTAATGGCCTGTTCCATCGCTTCCAATGAAATCTGGAAATGCTCCGTATCAGGAGGCAGCACGACCTCTTTCGCTCCGGCGTTATGAATGAAGACAGTATATTCCGGAAAAAACGGAGCCACGACGATTACCTCGTCTTCCGGACTTTCGACGAGGGCTTTCAGCGTGACCGTCAGGGACGCCGCCGCGCCGCAGGTCATATAAAAATTATCGGCCGAAACGCCGGCGTCGTAGGTTTGATTCATGTAGTCGGCCAGGCCGCGGCGTACCGCCAAATCGCCGGCAGCAGCCGTATAGCCGTGCACGTCGACGGACTGGCGGGTCGCGACGATTTCTTCAATCGCTTCCTTGACGCACGCCGGAGCCGGAACCGTCGGATTTCCAATGCTGAAGTCAAAGACGTTTTCCCTGCCGACGACGGCCGCCTGTTCCTGCCCGTAGGCAAACAAATCGCGGATGACCGAAGCCTGCGAGCCCAAGGCGTACATTTCTTTTGATGGCATAATCATCAACCCCTTTTTCGTAATGGTTTTATTATACCACAACTCGTGAGTGTATACGGCAACGTATCGTAAAAAATTAGGCGTACGAGGCGAGAGTCCGTAAACTATTTCCAAAAAACGCAAAAATTTTCTTCTCTGCGATTTGAAAAGGCCTGCGTCTTGTGGCATAATAAGATGTTCCAACATATATTATCATCAGGAGGTCTCTATATGAAGAAATTGAACCCTTACGTGTATTTATTTACGATGGGTCATTTTTCCGTAGACTGGTCACAAGGCGCTATCCCCGCCCTGCTGCCGTATTTTATCGCAACATATAATCTCAGCTATCAGGACGCGGCGACGCTCATCTTCGCCAACATGCTGTTATCCTCTATTTCCCAGCCCATTTTCGGCTATTATTCCGACAAGATATCCAAGCCCTGGTTCGTCCCTCTCGGGCCGGTCCTCTGCGGCATCTGCATTACCCTGCTGGGAATTACGGACAATTACTGGCTCATCTTCCTCTGCTCCATGTTCTGCGGCTTCGGCTCCTCTATTTATCATCCCGAAGCGGCGCGCATGGTCAATAAGATTTCCGGCCCCTTAAAAGGCCAGGCTATGGGAAGCTTTTCCGTCGGCGGCAACGCCGGCTTTGCCGTCGGGCCCATCGTCGCCGGCTTCTGCGCCTATACCTTCCACATTTACGGGCTGGTCGTATTCGGCCTCATCAACTTCATCATCGCCGCGCTGATCTATCATTTCATGCCGAAGGTGCTCCATCAGGTAAGCGACGCCGACATCGCCGAAACAAAGGCCCATCCGAACGAAGAAAAGCACAACGACTGGCGCTCGTTCAGCAAGCTTACCGTCGTCATCTTCGTCCGTTCCATCGGCTTTACTCTCTGCAATACCTTTATCCCGATCTATTGGATTCACGTCCTGCAGGCTTCGCCGTCCCAAGGCAGCTTCGCCTTGTCCATACTATTTTTCATGGGCGTAGTCATCACCTTTATCGGCGGCATTCTGGCCGACCGCTTCGGCTTTATCCGCATCATGCGGGGCTCCTTCCTCATCATGGTGCCGGCCATGTTCTTCTTCGTCAACAGCACCGATTTATGGCTGTCGACGCTGCTCCTCATCCCCGTGGCCTTCTCCCTCTTCGCCCCGTACAGCCCTATCGTCATTTTGGGGCAAACCTTTTTGGGCAAAAACGTCGGCTTCGCCTCCGGCGTCACGCTGGGCCTGAGCACGACAATGGGCGGCCTCTTCTCTCCCCTCGTCGGCTGGGGAGCCGACACGTGGGGCCTGACCTCGGCCCTGCAGGTATTATGGGTCTGCGCACTCATCGGCGCGATCTTCACTTTCCTCGTTCCCACGCCGGAGCAATGGAAGCAAAACGGCATGAAGTAAGGAAAACCGATGCCAGATACAGCAAAGCCCCTCGACGCTATCCACGCGCTGAGGGGCTTTTTGAATACGCAGACGACAAGCTGTCAGGCTTTCAGCTGCTTAATGAACCATGCGTAGGCTACGCAGAGAATCGCCGCCGTGACGGCCCAGCTGACGGGAAATACCATCATGAGCGTCGCAAAATCAGGTTCCCAGGCAAAGACGGTATACACCCAGGTCACGCGGGTGCCGCAGATGCCGAAGAGGGTAATCAGCGCCGGTATGAGCGAGCTGCCGTAGCCGCGCATCGCTCCGGACAACACTTCGATGACGGCGTTGATAAATTCCAGGCCGGCCACGTATTTCAGGCGGATAAAGCCCAAGGCGACGACCGTACTGTCGTCGCTGAAAATATGCAGCAAAGGCACGCCGAACAGGATCAGCAGGGCGCAAATACAGGCCGTCAGCAGCAGGTCCTGAAACAGGCACCACTTCATCGCCTGTTTACACCGTTTTATATTCCGGGCCCCGTAATTCTGGCTGACAAAGGTCGTGCAGACCTGTCCGAAGGCGTTGATCAGAAAAAAGGTAAAGATTTCCAGGTTGAAGGCCGCTGCCGACGCCGCCATGACGTCGGGTCCCAATTCGTTGATAGCCGACTGGATGCAAAGATTGGATAAGGCGAATACCATGCCCTGCATCCCCGCAGGCAGGCCGATGCGCAGCATGGGGAGGAGAATCCGTTTATCTACATGAAACTCCGTCAGGCGGACGCGGATTTCCGTCCGGCTGCGGCACAGGAAATAAAACAGCATGGCCGAACTCAGGGCCGTCGCGACGATCGTGCCGATGGCCACGCCTTCGACGGACATATCCAGGACGAGGATAAAGAATAAATTCAGGAAAAACTTAGTAACGCCCGACGCAATCAGGCAATACAGGGGCGTGCGCGTATCGCCCTGGCTGCGGAAAATCGACGATTCGAAGTTGTACAGCAGGATAAAAGGCATGGCCAGCCAAAAAACGCGCAGATACAAGACGGCCAGATCGAAAATTTCTTCCGGCACCGACAACAGGCGCAGCAGCGGCTCAACCAGGAGCTCGCCTGCGACGGCCATGACGACGCCGCATCCCAGGGCAACGAGAATCGCCGTGTGGACGGCGGCGTGGACGCCGTGGATATTCTTCTTGCCGATAAACCGGGCGATGACGACGTTCGCTCCCAACGATATGCCGATAAACAGGCTCAGCACCATGCCGATGATCGGGCTGTTGCTGCCGACGGCCGCCATGGCCTCCTTGCCGACAAACTGGCCGAGCATGGCGATGTCGGCGGCGTTGAACAGCTGCTGCATAATGCCTGTAAAGGCGAAGGGCAAGGCCACGATGAGGATTTTATCCCACAGCGAGCCTTCGAGCATGTTGACGCTTCTCGTATTGTTCTTTCTATTCATATTGCCGCACACCTGACCTTACGGACGAAACAGAGCCCTCCGCAGCATAGCCCCTATGCCCGCAGATGCTTGACGAACCATTGATACGCCGCGATGAGAATGACCGCCGAGACGCCCCAGCTGATAGGAAAGACCATCATCAGCGTTTCAAAATCAGGCTCCCAGGAAAACACCGTATAGACCCAGGCAATGCGGGTGCCGCAGATGCCGAACAGCGTGATGAGAGCCGGTATGAGCGAGCTGCCGTAGCCGCGCATGGCCCCGGAAAATACGTCGATGAGCGACTCGATGACTTCCAGGCAGCCGACGTAGGTCACCCGTATCATGCCGTAGGCAATGACGGCAGCGTCGCTGTTGAAAATACTTAAAATCGGTATGCCGAAGGCGTACACGAAAGCGCCGCAGGCTACGCCGATGATAATATCCTGTACAAGGCACCATTTCAGCACCTGCTTGCACCGATCCAGCTTGCGGGCGCCGTAATTCTGGCTGACGAAGGTCGTGCAGACCTGTCCGAAGGCGTTGACGATGAAAAAGATAAAAATTTCTACGTTGAACGCCGCCGCCGAAGCGGCCATGACGTCGGGCCCCAGACCGTTAATCGCCGACTGGATGCACAGATTCGACAAGGCGAAGACCATGCCCTGCACGCCTGCCGGCAGGCCGATACGCAGCATGGGCATGAGTATCCGCTTATCTACGTGGAAATCCTGCAAATGAACGCGGATATCCGTCGTGCTGCGGCACAGGAAATAAAAGAGCAGTCCCGAGCTGATCGTACTGGCCACGACCGTGCCGATGGCCACGCCTTCGACAGACATGCCGAGGACGAGGATAAAAAAGAGATTCAAAAAGAATTTAACTACGCCGGAAACGATGAGGCAGTACAGAGGCGTCCGCGTGTCGCCCTGGCTGCGGAAAATCGACGACTCGAAGTTATACAGCAGGATAACCGGCATGCCTAAGAGAAAAATCCGCAGGTACAGCACGGACATGTCGAAAATTTCATCGGGCACCGACAAGGCCCGCAGCAGGGGAGCCGCCGCGATTTCCCCCAGAATCGTCATGACTACGCCGCTTCCCAGGGCGACGAGTATGGCCGTGTGGACGGCGGCGTGAACGCCGTGGATATTTTTCTTGCCGATAAACCGGGCGATGACGACGTTTGCTCCCAGGGACACGCCGATAAACAGGCTCAGCACCATGGCGATAATCGGGCTGTTGCTGCCGACGGCCGCCATAGCCTCCTTGCCGACAAACTGACCGAGCATGGCGATGTCGGCGGCGTTGAACAGCTGCTGCATGATGCCCGTAAAGGCGAAGGGCAAGGCTACGATGAGGATTTTATCCCACAGCGAGCCTTCCAGCATATTCACTTTTCTTGTTCGTTTTTCTTGTTTGATTTGTTCCATATCAACTTAATTATGCACATTAAAGTATACTCTCGTCAATACAAAAATGACCGGCAGACGTTGCATTTTCTGTCTGCCGGTCGTTCTTATGCGGTTAATAAATGATTTACGCTTCCAGCCCCAGGCGGTACAAGCGGTTGGCGTTGTCGAAAAAGACGGCCTGCCAGTACTGCTCGGGAATAAAGGCTTTGACAAAGGCGACGTAATCGCCTAAATTGGCCAACGGCCAGTCCGTGCCGAACATAACGCTGTCGTAGCGGTTCAAATAGCACAGCCAGTCGCGCAGCATCGAAATATATCCTTCCTTGGCCTTCAAAAAGCCGTTCATGTCGTGAATCTTTCCCTCAAGCAGCCCCGACAAGTCGACGGCGACGTTGCGGTTCTTTTCCAACACGGCGATGGCGTCCTGCAGGAACGGGTTGCCGATATGGCACATGACGAACTGCACGTCCGGGTGCCTGACGGCCGCTTCGTCGAGCGTCAGGGGATGGCTGTATTTGAGCAAGGCGTTGGCCGTCGCCGTAAGGCCCGTGTGAACAGCTACGGGCTTGTCGTATCTTTTCGCCAGCTCGTATACGGGGTCGTATACGGAATCATAAATATAGACGTGGTTATACCCCGGGTAGAGCTTGATGCCACAGCACTGCTTCCGCTTCAGGTTTTCCTCAAGCAGCGGGAGGGATTCCTCGATATGATCGTTGCAGCCGCTGCTGTCCAGGCCGATGCAGTAGCTCATGAATTCAGGATAGACGTGCCCCTCCGGGTCCAGCGTCCCGTTTCCCATGACGACGCCGTGAACGTAATGGTACTGGGCGTAGGCCTGCCGCAGGTGCTCGGCCGAGTTGACGTGGCCTGCCGCCAGAGCCAGCTCGTTAAAGCCCTTGAAATCGCGGAAATGGAAATGGCTGTCGATAATTTTCAATGTATTGCCCTTCATCGCCTGCGCTCCTACTCAGCTGTAATCGTTTCCAAGGCAATGCGGATCATGTCGTCGAAGGACGTCTGCCGTTCTTCCGCCGTGCAAGCTTCCTTGGTCAGCAAGTGATCGCTCACGGTAAACAAGCCCAAGGCCTGAACGCCGTATTTCGCCGCCAGCACGTACAGCCCTGCCGTTTCCATTTCCACAGCCATGATGCCATACGCCGTCAGTTTGTCGTTATCGATTTCATCGTCATAAAACCGGTCTACCGAGACGATGTTGCCGACGCGGACGGGAATGCTCTGCCGCGCCGCCGCGTCGTAGGCCTTCCACAGCAGCTCAAAATCTGCCAGAGGCGCGTAATTGATAGACGGGCCGAAGATGTTGCGTATAATGGACGAATCCGTCGTAGCTCCCTGGGCAATGACGACGTCGCGCAGACGGATATCCTGGCGCATAGCGCCGCAGGTGCCGACGCGGATCAGCTTTTTGACGCCATAATCGCGCATGAGCTCCGTCGCGTATATGGAAATAGACGGAATCCCCATCCCCGTACCCTGGACGGAAACGGCCTGTCCCTTATAGGTTCCCGTATATCCAAGCATATTGCGGACGCCGTTGTAGCAAACGGCGCCGTCTAAAAAATTCTCCGCTATATACTGAGCCCGCAGCGGGTCGCCGGGAAGCAGGATCTTATCGGCAATATCGCCGGCCTTGGCTTCAATGTGCAAACTCATAACAAGGACCTCCTCTGTACAGCCCTATCGCTGTGAATCTATAATCTATCGCCTTTATTATATCACACTTGCAAAGAGCTCGTCATAGATAATAGACGTCCTTTATCAATTTTTCCGCTTTCCGTTTTAGGCAACTGCCTTATTTCTATAAAGCGGTTCGGAATCTCCTGAGGCAGCAGCCTTCGCCGCAGCGCGTTTAGGCATCCCGTTTTATCGGCATTCCATTTATCGGATGACGAGATATAGGCGACAAACTCTTCCCGGTGAGGCCGGCGCAGGACGACGACAGCTCCTTCTGCGTCGGGAATACATTCCCGCAGCGCCCGTTCCACTTTATAGGCCGATATGCTGACGCCGTTAACCCGGCAGATATCATCGCTGCGTCCGAGGTAATGGAGCTTGCCGTCGTCGTCTATATATCCCCGGTCATGAGTCGCATAGGGCATGGACAGGCCCATCACATGGCCTGCCGTGGAAACGGTAATTTCCTGCGTATCCTCCTGCACGGCGACATGGACCCCTGCGAAGGGCCAGCCTACGATGGTGTCGTCGTCGGTCATGTCCTCATCCCGGATATAGGTGATATAGTTCAATTCGCTGGAACCGTAGTACAAGATAATTTCCGCCATGGGAAAGACCTGCTTCAGCTGACCGGCCTGCCGTTTACCCAAGGCCTGGGAACCGCTGATAATATGCTTCACCGTATTGACGGCGCAGCCGGAGACTTTCATCTGCTTCATCAAGAGAAATAGCTTTGCCGGAATCATATACAGCGCGTTGACCCGATACGATTCTATCATCGTCAGCCACTGCTTCGGATGGAGGCCGTCGGCTCCTATGACGGTGCCTCCGGCGGAAAATACGCCGAGATACATGTTTAAGTTTCCTGTGAAGGCCAGGCTCCCCTGGCAAAACATGACCGTGTTTTTATCGACGCCGAATACGCCGTTCTGCACGGGAAAAAAGGACGCCCAGCTGTCGTAGGTCCGCCACCACAGCTTCGGACGGTCGGACGAGCCGGACGTCATGACACCCATGCAGGCACCTTCCGGCGGGGCTTGCGAACAATCATGCCTCCCGTCCCTTGGCTGCGGAGCGATGACCGGTACCCAGTTCGTGCCGGCGTAAGCCAAAAACTGAATCAGCTGTTCGGCAATCGTATCGGCATAAATCCACCGGCAGGCTCGCTCTCCGCCGACGGCATCCCGCAGCGCCTGAGCCCGGCGCGCCAGCTGCCCGTAGGTATACCGGCTGGTTTCCGTAATGAGAGCCGTTTTTTCAGCGTCCTGCGCCTGAATAAGCGCTAAGTAATCCATAGTCTACACTCTTTCTATGATCATCGCCTTGCCCAGTCCGCCGGCGCCGGCAATACTGCAGCAGCCCAGCATGCCATCCCGGGCCCGCAGCCCTTCGATAGCGTGCAGGAGCAATATAGCGCCGGTCGCTCCGTACGGATGGCCGTATGCCAAGGCTCCGCCAAAGGGATTATACGCCGCCGCGCAGCGTGGAAATCGGCGGGCAAATAGCTCGCCGATCAAGGCAAAGGCTTCATTGATTTCAAAAACATCTATATCTTCGCCGCGCAGCCCGCATTGTGTCAGCGCGGCTTCTGCGGCCTGCACCGCTCCGATGGGACTCAGCAGCGGGTCTACGCCGCAGGAGGCGACGCCGCGTATTGTCACAGCCGGCTGCAGTCCGTATCGGCAAGCGTACACAGGAGAACACACGATCACAAAGGCCGCGCCGTCGTTGGTAAGGCAGGCGTTGGCCGCCGTAATCACCTTGCCGTCCGGCAATACCGGCTTCAGCCGCCGCAGCAGCTGCGGACGCATGCCATGACGAATCCCTTCATCCCGCGCGCCGCCGCACACCGGGGCAATACACGGCTGAAACACGCCTTGCGTTTCAGCTTCTCCGGCCAGGGCATGGCTGCGAAGAACCCAGGCGTCCAGCATTTCCCGCGTAATATGGAATTGTTCCGCCGTGTATTCGGCGCAGCGGAGCATAGAGTCTTCGCTCCATACCTGCGGGCTGAATTGCGCCGTCATGTACCAGTCCCCATCGCCGCGGTAGGCCGGATGGTTAGGATGACAGCTTCGTCGCGGCTGGGTAGACGCGCTGTCAAAGCCGCCGGCCAGAATGCATTCCGCCTGTCCCGCAGCCACCTTTGCCGCCGCGATGGCGATGCTCTCCAGGCCGCTGCAGCACTGCATATCGACGGTCACGGCTGGTATCGACAGATCCAATCCCGCTTCCAGCGCAGCCAGACGGGTAATATTGCCGCCGCAGCCTACGCTGTTGCCGCCGATGATTTCGTCGATGCGGACCAGCCCGTATGCGCGGATCACTTCCTGCAAAACGGCTGCGCCCAGCTTCTCTGCCGGCACATGGCGGTACATGCCGTTGTACACGCCGATGTAGCTGCGCAGGCCGCCGATAATATACACGTCGTTCATCGCATCGCACCCAGGATCTTATACAAGGGCCGGGCCAAAGCCGCCGCCCCCAAGCACTTGACGATATCCAGGGGGATAAAGGGGAGCACGCCGCTGAGCACGGCCCCTTCCCAGGTCATGCCCGTAATAAGCTTCAGTTGAATGCATCCCAGCACGTCGATGACCGGCAGGCCGATGCAGACGCCGACAAGGGCGAAGCGCTTGAAATTGTACTCCTTCCCTTTCAGCCAGGCAATGAGCGTCACGGCGACGACATAGCCCCAAATATACCCGCCCGTCGGGCCGAACATTTTTCCCGGGCCGGACGCGCCGCCCGTAAACACGGGGATGCCGATAAGGCCGATGCAGACGTACGCCAGCATCGCGGCACAGGCCTGTTTCGGCGGCAGCAGATAGGCCACCAAATTGACGACCAGCGTCTGCAGCGATATAGGCGACATAGAAAAGGGCAGAGGAATAATCATATACGCTGA
Source organism: Megasphaera stantonii (assembly GCF_025567065.1). NCBI lineage: Bacteria > Bacillati > Bacillota > Negativicutes > Veillonellales > Veillonellaceae > Megasphaera > Megasphaera stantonii. Next base: position 69,867 of record NZ_JAOQKD010000007.1, on the reverse strand, counting down.
TACGCAGTTCATGGCGATGAGCAGGGCCAGCCGCGTCAGCGTTCCGGCATCATATGTTGTTGATTTCATCATGTACACGCTCCTTATAGGGTAATCGTTCTATCGTATTTACCAGGCGGCCGCCGACATAGCCTTCTATACCGGCAGCCGTCTCCACGAGGCAGAGCTCTTCGCCGGTATATACGGGCTTTCGGAATTTGCAGCGCCAACGAAGGTCGTCTTCATCCAGCGACGACAGCAGCCGTTCCAGAAAACACAATCCGGGGACGACGGCCCCCTTCCCCCGATGTATCTCGTTGGCATCGCCGCTGATAGCCAGGTAATCCAGTATTTCCTCATCAGAAAAAACATGACGCCACAGGACTTCGCCATCAGGAGCACCCTCGGCCTCGGCCGATATAATCTCCCGGGAAAGGCTGAGAGGCTTGACCAGCAATACCGTCAGCGACTGACGGCACCTGCCGCCTTCATCCCATCCCAGCACTTGCAGCACGGCCCGCCGCTCCGTCTTTCGGCAGATCTCAAATGAAAACGAATGGGCCTTTCCTTCCAGGCACAGCGAGGCTTCTGCCAGGAACCAGCCGGAAAAATCATAGCTTTTACAGGCAGCCAGCTGCTGAATCAGCTGCATCATCAGCATCCCTTCTTTCTGTTCAATATGTATGGGATTATAGCAATTTCATTTATCAGTGTCAACTATATAAATTATTTTAAGTTAACAATAAATTGAACTATCGTTATTTATTTCACATAACAAACTATACGCTTTGAGCAATATGCTCTTATTACCTTATCTATAATTAAAACATTATAATAAATATATTTCTTCAGTTTATTCATGTATTATGCGTTTTTTAGCTGTATCATATTCAAATATGAGTATTTAATATAAGCAAACGCTTTTTTCCTCTTGCATTTATTTGTGAAAAAATGTACTATATGTATAACGAGATTGTGAAATTTAGAACTCATCTTTCCCGTTATACCGATGATGTTCCAAAATTTGCTATAGGCTGTGACGCCATATCAGCCGCAGCAGTGTTTCAGGTCATCATTAATTATTTTTCGATTATGAATCATAGCAAACAAAAATATATGTATAAGGTATTATTTTTTGTAATAACTTTGTATACCCTCTTGCATTTATGTTGAAAAGTTTGTTATGATTATAATAACAATATATCATTCATACTGATGATACATTTGCAACATGTATGTCTTATCCGGACATACTATTACATTCAAACCATAAGGAGTGATTTTCTGTGAAAGAAGTAGTAATCGTAAGTGCTTGCCGTACAGCTATTGGTAAATTTGGCGGTTCCCTGAAAGACGTTCCTGCAGCAGATTTGGGCGCTATCGTTATCGAAGAAGCCATCAAACGCGCAGGCATCGACAAAGCTATCGTTGACGAAGTCGTTATGGGCAACGTTCTCCAGGCTGCTCAGGGCCAGAACCCTGCTCGTCAGGCTATGATCAAAGCAGGTCTCCCCGTTGAAACGCCGGCTATGACGATCAACAAAGTCTGCGGTTCCGGTCTCCGCTGCGTATCCCTCGCCGCTCAGATGATTAAAGCCGGCGACGCCGACGTTATCGTAGCAGGCGGTATGGAAAACATGTCCGCAGCTCCGTACGCTATTCCTAAAGCTCGTTATGGCTACCGTATGGGCAACGGCGTATTGGTCGACACGATGATCAAAGACGGCTTGTGGGACGCTTTCAACGATTACCACATGGGCATCACGGCTGAAAACGTAGCTGAACAGTTCGGCGTTTCCCGTGAAGATCAGGACGCTTTGGGCGCTCGTTCCCAGCAGAAAGCTTGCGAAGCTATTAAGAGCGGCGCATTCAAGGATCAGATCGTTCCTGTCGTCATCCATGGCAAAAAAGGCGACACTGTTTTCGATACAGACGAATTCCCGCGTGAAGGCACGACGGTTGAAAGCCTCGCTAAATTAAAACCGGCCTTCAAAAAAGGCGGCACCGTAACGGCTGGCAACGCATCCGGCATCAACGACGGCGCAGCTGCATTCGTCGTAATGTCTGCTGAAAAAGCTGCTGAACTCGGCCTCAAACCGATGGCTAAAGTCGTAAGCTACGCTTCCGCAGGCGTTGATCCTTCCATCATGGGTATCGGACCTGTTCCTTCTTCCCGCAAAGCTTTGGAAAAAGCCGGCCTCACAGCTGACGATCTCTCCCTCGTAGAAGCTAACGAAGCGTTCGCAGCACAGTCCGTATACGTTGTTCGCGAACTCGGCCTCGACATGAGCAAAGTCAACATCCACGGCGGCGCTATCGCTCTCGGCCATCCGATCGGAGCTTCCGGCGCTCGTATCCTCGTTACGCTGCTCTACGGCTTGAAAGAAGTCGGCGGCAAATACGGCTTGGCTACCCTCTGCATCGGCGGCGGCCAGGGCACGGCTTGCATCGTAGAAAACATCGACTAATTTCAATTGATATTGTCGTAACTAAACGCATGGGCATCTTTGTCCATGCGTTTTTTTGCACTTCTGACAATGTAAAAAATGGGAAAGTTTTTTACTATATCTTTACGGTATATAACGTTCTCTATACGTACTATTTTCATATAATTATTTTTCAAAAACTATTTTATTTTCTTCACAAAAATGATAGAATGAACTAGCCAAAATAAATAGTTGTTCATACTAAAATTTTACAATGAAAGAAGGACTGATAATGAAAACTACACGTCGTAAAATGTCTTTGGTTCAGCTGACCTTCGTCACTGCAGCCAATATGTTGGGGGCAGGCATCATCATGCTGCCGACCAAACTTGCTGAAGTCGGTACGATTTCCATTATTTCGTGGTTAATTACGGCTCTCGGCTCGCTCGCCCTGGCTATGACTTTCGCCCGATGCGGCATGTTTACTACGAAGCCTGGCGGAATGGGCGGTTATTCCGAATACGCCTTCGGGCGAATAGGACATTTTATGGCAAATTATGCCTATGCAGTTTCCATCGTCATTGCAAACGTGGCTATCGCCATTTCTGCCGTAGGATATGGCGCCGGGTTCTTAGGAACCTCCTTTACGCCGCTGCAAACATGTTTATATACAATCGCCTTGCTCTGGATCGCGGCCGCGTTAAATTTCAGCGGCTCCCGCTATTCGGGCAAGCTCAGCACGATAACGATCTGGGGCGCGATTATTCCCGTCCTGGGCATCTCGCTCATCGGTTGGTACTGGTTTGAACCGTCTACGTGGATTTCTTCGTGGAATCCGAACGACGTTGGGTTCATCGACGCCGTCGGCAATTCCATTGCCCTGACCCTCTGGTCTTTCCTGGGTCTGGAATCGGCTGCCGTCAACATGGACGCCGTAGAAAATCCGCAGCGTTCCGTTCCCATCGCTACCTTCGTCAGCACCTTGGGCGTAGCGTTTATCTATGTCGCCTCGACGAACGTCATCGCCGGCATCGTTCCCAATGCGGAAATCCTGAGCTCCAGCGCGCCCTTTGGCCTGGCCTTTTCGTACATGCTCGGCTCTACGGCCGGTAAGGTCGTCATGGGCCTGATGGTCTTCTCCTGCGCCGGCTCGCTCCTGTCGTGGCAGTTTACCCTGGCCCGCGTCTTTAAGACCAGCGCCCAGCGGGGCCTGTTCCCGAAGGTATTCGCCAAGGTCACCAACGCCGACGTTCCGGTCAAAGGCATGATCCTCATCCTGGCTATGCAAAGCTGCCTGGCCCTGATGACTATCAGCCCGACGCTGGCCAAACAGTTTGAGCTCCTGGCAAACCTGGCCGTCGTGACAAACGTTATTCCCTACATCTTCTGCGCTTTTGCATTGAAATCTATCTTGGAAAAAGAACAGATTTCCAATGCCGTCTGCAACAGAAATACGTCTATTTTCCTGTCCGGTGTATCTATTATCTACTGCATTTACGCCCTGACGACGACAGACGCCGTAACCTTCTTCAGCGGCTGCTTGGCAGCCTTCATTGGCTGGATGATTTACATGGTCCGTTTCAATATCCTGAAACAGCCCTTGCCGCTGCAAAATAAATAAACACGTGCAAAAGAGCCGGTCCTCGCGGATCGGCTCTTTTTATATCGGTCGTAATTACTTTATGAATTTATACACGGCCATGACGAACACGTTTCCAACGGCGACAGAGGCAACGACCAAACAGCTTTCTACGACAAACGGCGTAATGAATACGAGAAAATTATTTTGCACGACAGGCATGCATTGGAAAATAAGGGAGCTGAAAATTTGCAGGCGGCTGTCGAAGATAATCGAATTCGCCACCAGCCAGACAGCCGTCATCACGACGATGCGCAGGCACTGGATAATCCGCTCCTTCCCCGGCAGGCCCTTTGACGGGAAAAAATAAAAGGCGAACACGGCGATGACGCATATGCCCATAGCAATAAATCCAAAGCCCATGATGCTCATCACGCCGACGACCAGGCTGGTCGTTACTTCGCCGTCGCCGACAGACGGAAACAGGAGCATGCCCATGACGGCGCAAGGCAGGGGCATGCTATATAAAATCGTATCCAGAAATTCGGAAAACCAGTAGGCCCGGCGGCGCTTCAGCCACCAATCCACGCCCCAGGCAGCCAGAGACTGCAGCGTCAGGGTCCCCATCATCCATACGAAAAAGGAGGCGACCCGCAAGGCGTATTCCTGCCAAAACGGATAGGCCATGAGGCCGTTGAGAATGGCGACGGCAACGCACAGGGCGACGATGCCGCCGTATAGTATCGCACCTACGGACGCATATTGCGACGTTCCCGTCCCCTTCATCTGGCGGCGGCGCACCGTAATGGGCAGGCTCAGCGAAGCCAAAATGAACACCAGGACCGACAGGGATACGAACAGGCCCTTATCGGACGCAAAGGCGCCGAAGGGAATGGGGACTGTCCAAAGAGCCAGCCGCAGAACAGCCCGCACGCGATCTGTCACAGACGCCGTCATAGGCTCCCTCCCTTCGCCGTATCCGACCCGGTCAGGCAGGCCAGGCCATAGGCCAGCAGCAGCGTGACGCATACCTTTCCGTACATGCCGACGATGAATACGATATCCCGTCCAACAGTCGGCCATTCCCAAAAGGACGACGATTTCCAGATATCGCCCATACAGGCGCTGAAAACGGCAAAGGCCGCGGCGACAGCCAGCCACATGACGACAAAGGCAGCCCGGCTTATCTTCCGCTGTTCCGGGCCGAACCGCGCTTCGGCGCTACCTAAATAAGCCCAGGGAACCAGGAAGGACAAGACCGTATAGCTTACCAGGGCCACGACGGCGCTGGAGCCGTTATGTATCGTATACGCCCCGATGGGAATCGGGATAATAAAAAAACACATGAACACGCACTGACGAATTACATCGCAACAGCCACTCATTTCTTTTCTGTACCTCCATTACAGGAACTCTCTTGCTTAATAATTAAGTATACCACATACAGGGCATACATGGGTAGTCGTTATAGCCGGCCGGCGCAATCTTCTATTGCGAAAAAGACGGCTCTTGTGTACAATAGATAATAATTACGCAAATATTTACATAGAAAGGTATTTACACAATCATGTCCAAAACATTCCAATCCCTAGGCATTACGCCGGAGCTTTGCGAACTGCTGCGCAAGCAGGGCATCCGCGAGGCTACGGCCATACAGGAACAGGCAATTCCGCCTGTATTTAAGGGGCGCGACATACTGGCCCAGGCCCAGACCGGCACAGGAAAAACCTACGCCTTCCTCCTGCCGTCATTGCAGCAGGTCAAGCCGAACGTCCATATGGAGCAGGTCCTTATCATCGCGCCGACGCGCGAGCTGGCCCGGCAGATTGCCGAAGTAGCCGACGCCCTAGCCCCGGCTCTCGGCGTCGACGTCCTCAGCCTCATCGGCGGCAAGACGATCGAAAACCAGCTGCAGAAGCTGCACCGCCATCCCCACGTCATCATCGGCACGCCGGGCCGCCTCCTGGACCACTGCCGCCGCAATTCCCTCGATTTAAGCGGCGTCGGCCGGGTCGTCGTCGACGAAGCGGACCAAATGCTGCAGTCGGGATTTTTAGAAGACGTCGACATCCTCATCAGCATGACGCCCAAGCGCCGTCAGCTCCTGTTTTTCTCCGCCACCATACCGGACAAAATCAGAGGCCTGGCAAAAAAACACATGCAGAATCCCCTGTCGCTCCGCGTATTGGAAGGCGAAACCATCGCCCTGGAGCAAATTGAACAGCGCATCTACATGACCAGCGAGGATAAAAAATTCCCCATGCTGTGCCAGATGCTGCAGGAGATGAATCCCTACCTGGCCGTCGTATTCTGCAACACTAAAGAGCGGACGGCCCAGCTGGCCGGTCAGCTCATCGCCGCCGGCTTCAACATCGGCGAGCTTCACGGCGACATGTCCCAAGGCCGCCGTACCCAGGTGCTGCGCGACTTCGCCCGGGCTAAGACGCAGATTCTCGTGGCGACGGATATCGCCGCACGCGGCATCGACATCGAAGGCATTACGCACGTATTCAATTACGACGTCCCCCGTGACGTAGATTATTATATCCACCGCATCGGCCGGACAGGCCGGGCCGGCAACGAAGGATTGTCCGTCATGTTCGCCACCGGCGCCGACGAAGACTGGGTCCGCCGCATCGAACACAGCATTCACGCTACGATTACCAAATATACGACGAGCGGCAAAATCAAAGTCAAGGCCAGCGCGCGGCCTCCCAAAAAGAAAAAGGTATACAAGGACAAGCTGCCGGCCAGCACGTACCAGCCTACGAAAAGCAAGCGCCACAAAACGCTTCATAAGGGCGGGGACAACCGCCGCCGGCGGTAATATACAGCAAGGAGGTACTGAATATGAAAAAACAATTAGCCGTCGTCCTGGCCATTCTGACGCTGTTCGTCAGCGCCGGCTGCTCCCAGACAGACACGCAGGACGCCAATAAGGCCAAGACCACGCAGGAACAGCAAGTCGACAAGGGAAAAGCTGAAAAGGCCACAATCGGCGAAGTTGCCGGCCTCGGCGATACGGCCCAGGATTGGGAAGCCGAATTCGGCCATCCCTATGCGCAAGGCGACACGCTGAAAGTATACAAGGGCGGCCTCTACGAAGTCGTGTTTGAAAAGGACCGGGCCGTTACGATTACCTTGCCGGCTAAAGACGGCAAAGAACCGGCGACGGATACGCTTCTTCCCCGCGACGGCAAGAAGCAGTCTGAAAACAGCCAGCAAACGGGCGGCATGACCATGACTGTAGAAAAATGGCACAGCCATATGCTGGAAAAAGCGATTCCCGACACGAAGGGAACCTATACGGTCATGAAAAATAAGAACGGCGAAGAATATGACAGTATCATCGTCGACTGCACGCCTAATTTGAAAAAATAAATACAATCATACGAAAAAGGCTCCTCCCTAGTCCCATGCAGGCTATGGAGGAGCCCTTTTTCGTCAGTATAGGACGGCCTCGATAAGGCGCCTCGTGTATTCGCTTTGAGGACGGCAAACGACGTCGTCCATCCGTCCTTCTTCTACAATCCGGCCCTTGTCCATGACGATAAGCCGGTCGCAGCACTGCTGCGCTACGGCCAAATTGTGCGTAATAAACAGGAGCTGGAGACGCCCCTCGGCCTTTAGCTCCAGCAGCAGTTCGAGAATCTGCCGCTGGGCCATGACGTCCAAGGCGCTCGTCGCTTCGTCGCAAACAAGCAGCCGCGGCTGTGCCGCCAAGGCGCGGGCGATGGCCGCCCGCTGGCATTGGCCGCCGCTGACCTCATGAGGATACCAATCGGCGGCGGCAGCAGGCAATCCGCACCGTTCCAGCAGCGCTCTTACCCGTTCCCGCCGTTCGGCTTTGCCGACGCCGCCGTTCTTAAGACATTCTCCGACGCCGTCTCCCAGTGTCCGCCGCGGGTCAAAGGACGACCGAGGCGACTGAAATACCATTTGCACTTCTTTATACACCTGCCGCAGGGCCTTTCCCCTGGCCTCCGTAATATCGCAGCCTCTCAGCAAAATACGTCCTGACGTCACGTCGATAAAGCGGCATACCGCATTGGCGACGGTGCTCTTTCCCGACCCGGACGGGCCGATCAGGCCGACGCTTTCGCCTTCTTCTATGCAAAAACTAACCCTATCCAGCGCCCTGACCTGAGCGCCCTTTCTTCCTGGAAATACTTTCGTCACTTCTTGCAGTTCCAAAACAGTCATCGTCTGTCCCTCCGCAGCTTCGGCACGGCAGCCAGCAGCTCCTTCGTATACGCCTGGGCCGGCGAGGCCAGCACGTCTTTCGCCGGTCCGTATTCTATCATCTGCCCGTCTTTTACGACCAGTACGTAATCGGCTACACGGGACACGACGCCCATGTCGTGCGTGACCAGCATAATCGCCGTACCGTACTGGTCCCGCAGATACAGCAGCTCATCCAGTACCTGCTTCTGCGCGCAGACGTCGAAAGCACTCGTCGGCTCGTCGGCCAGCAGCAGGGCCGGCTTCAGCAGCATGACCAGGACTAAGGCCGCGCGCTGGTTCATGCCTCCTGACAGCTCAAAAGGATAACTTTCCCATACGCGCCGACCGTCTGAAAAGCCCAGGCGCGCGAAAAGCTCCAAAGTCTGCCGCCGGACCTCTTCCTTCCCCATATCTAAATGAGCCGCCGCAGCCTCGCAGATTTGACTGCCTATGGTCCGCACCGGACACAGCGACGCCGCGGCATCCTGAAAGACCATGGCCATCTGTGCGCCGCAAAGACGCCGCATCCCTTCGTCCGATAACGCCAGTATATCCTGTCCTTGGAACCAAATATGTCCCTGCGTCACGGCGCCTCCCGGGCCTAAGAGATTCATAGCGCTTTGCAGGAGGGTGCTCTTGCCGCTTCCGGACTCGCCGACTATCCCCAATATCTCTCCTGGCTGCAGCGAAAACGTCGCCTGCCGTACGACAGGCCGGCCGTCATAGCAGATGTTTACGTTGTCATAGGCGATGACCGCCTCTTTCATGTCCATCACCTTCACGTCTTATCTAAATCCGCCGTAATTTCATAAAAATCGCAGGGATGAGCCGCAAGGCCGACGACGCCCTTCCTGGCGATCATGCTCATCTTCAAATGGGAGCAAAATACATAGGCGTGGTCGTCCAGGATAGTCTGCGCCATCTGCGCGGCCAGCGCGCCCCGTTCATCGGGGTCAAAGGTCCCTTCCATCTTCCGGGCTAATTCTTCCAGGGCATCGCTGTGATACCGGCCCGTATTGCTGTCCGACCCGTCGAGGCAGCAGTAGGTGAAGAAATACTGCGGGTCTCCCGACGGAGCCGTCACCATCGCGCTGGCATAGACGTCCCAGGCGGAGCGGTCCTTTTTCACGCGGTTGTGGTCAGCCGTACACTGTATATCCACAGCGACGCCAATCTGCTTCAGCGTCGCCTGAGCCGATTCGGCCAGCAACGGCAGTTCCTGACGGCTCGGATAGGTAAGCCAGCGGAGGGCCAGCCTGCGCCCGTCCTTTTCCCGAACGCCGTCGCCGTCTTCATCCTTCCAGCCGGCGTCGTCCAATACGCGCCGGGCCCCTTCTAAGTCATAGGGCTCGGCCTTCGCCGCATCGCCGCCGAAGGCAAACGTATCGGGAAAGGGACCGGCGGCAGGGTAGCCGTTTCCATGGAGCAAGGCGTCGACAAAGCCCTGCTTGTCAATGGCCATGGAAATCGCTTTGCGGACGGCTTCATCCTGCATCAAAGGACTGTCGAAATTCATCCAGACAAAGAAGGTGCGGCTTGTAGCCGCGCTGCTAATCGTGTACTCGTCGTTTTGAAACAGGGGATAGCTGGCATAGGGCATGCCGTAGGCCGCGTCGATTTCGCCGGACTGCAGGGCCATAGTCAGCGTATCGCCGTCGGAAATAGTCCGTATCGTAATCGAATCCAGCTTGGGCTCGCCGTTCCAATAGGCATCATTTTTTACGAGGTCGACGTGGTCTCCGGACACGAGGGACACGGCCTTATACGGCCCCGTCGCCGTCACCATGCCGTCGCTGGTGATGCCGGCCTGCATGTCGATGATGCAGCCGTATGGGTCGGACAGATAATTGGGCAGGGCCGGCACGGGAACCGTCGTCCGAATCGTCAGCACCTGTCCGTCCGCTTCCATCGAGGCAATATGCAAATCGCCGGCCGCCCGCTTATGGACGGCAACCAAATGCTCCAGACATTCCTTGACGGCCTGGGCGTCTACGGGCCGGCCGCTGGTAAAGGTCACATTCCTGCGCAGGACAATCCGCCACGTCACGTCGTCGACAGGCTCATAGCTTTCTGCCAGCCACGGCTCGATTTCCATCGTATCGGAGTATCGGAACAGCGTCTCCCCTACGCCGTAGCGGATGCAGGCCCAGCCGCTGTTGTCGTTGTGCGGATTGATGTCGGGCTCGTTGTTTTCAGGGTTAAAGGTCGTATCGCCCATGACAAAGGTTTTGCCAGCGGCGGAACGGTTCGCCTCTTCCGTACCGCCGCAGCCGGCCGCCGTCAGCAGCAGGAGCGCCGCCGCAATCCACGCTATAAACCGCTTTTTATTCATCCTCGCAAACCTCCCCATTACCGTCCCCGCTCTTTCGGGTCTATATAATCGCGCAGCGCATCGCCCCACAGATTCAATATAGCTACGGAAAGAAAAATAGCCGCTCCGGGAGACAGGACGACCCAGGGATAGGTCTGCAGCATGCTTCGTCCCGTGCTCATCATGCTGCCCCATTCGGCGGCCGGCGGCTTGGCGCCTAATCCCAAAAAGGACAGGGCCGCCAGCTCCATCATCATCGTACCGATGTCCAGGGCCGCCGTCACGACGATCGTTCCCAGGCAGTTCGGCAATATATGGCGGATCAGGATCTGCCGAGGCAGAGAACCGGCCATCTGAGCCGCTAAAATGAACTTCTGCTCCTTCAATGCCAAGGTCCGGCTTCGGACCAAGCGGGCGTACTTAGGCCAACTGACGGCTCCTAAGGCAACGACGGCATTGTGAATCCCGCCGTGCAAAACAGCCGCTATAGCCATGGCAAAAATCAAGCTGGGAAAGGCCAGGCAAACGTCGGCCAGGCGCATGCACAGGGCGTCCGCCTTCCCGCCGTAATATCCGCACAGCAGTCCGACACCCGTGCCGATAAAAGCAATCATGGCGACGAGAGCCAAGGCCGAAAAAATGCTGAGCTGCGCGCCGGCGAGAATCCGGGACAGCATATCACGGCCATACCGGTCGGTCCCCAGCCAGTGGTCCCAGCCCGGAGCCTGAAGAGCCGCGTCATACTGCTGGGCATACGGGTCGTAAGGGCACAGATACGCGCCGAAGGCCGCGACGCACAGCAATGCGGCGGCGCAGAGAGAAAACAAGATAAGGCGCCGCTTCGGCGCCTTACAAGAACTAAGAGCTTCCGGTAACATCAGCGCCGCCCCTCTTTCCATCGAATCTGCGGGTCCGCTATCCGATAGACGATATCAGTCAGCAAATTGACGACGACGTAGATGAGGGCCATCCATACGACATAGGCCTGAATCATGGGATAATCCCGGCCGTGAATCGCGTCGACGGCTAGCTTTCCCACGCCGTCCCACATGAAAATAGATTCTACAATGGCCGTCCCGCCCAGCAGACTGCCGATGGAAAGAGCCAGCAATGTCAGGATCGTACCGAAGGAAGCCCGCAGGATGCTGCGCCGCAGCGTCCAGGAAAAGGGAAGGCCCCTCGATTTCGCACCCAGCACATAGTCCTTGCCCATTTCTTCCAGTACGGCCGCCCGTACTTGCCGCAAATACTTGGCGGACATCGCAATAGCCAGCGTCGCCGTCGGCAGCGCCAGATGCTCCAAGCCTTCCCCCGAGGAAAGGACTGGGAACAGGGGAATCTGGACGGCAAACAGATACAGCAGTACCAAAGCCAGGAAAAAATTAGGCATGCTGTTGCCGCAAAAGCTGAAAAAACGGATGACGTAATCTGCAGGCGAGTTGCGCCGGACCGCCGCCGCAATGCCCAGCGGAACCGAAACGGCGACCGTCAGCAGGACGGACGACGCCGTAAGAAGCAGCGTCGCCGGCAGCTTATCCATAAAGGTAGCAAAAACATCGCGGCCCGTCATGAAGCTGACGCCCATATTGCCATGCAGCAGATGTCCCAACCAGACGAGATATTGCGCCAGAAACGGCCGGTCCAAGCCCAACTGCGCCCGTTCGGCCGCCACGACCTCGGCGGCGACGGCGATGCCGGCCCGGTCATATTTTTGAACGACGGCATCGCTGCCGGCAATATGCATCATGGCAAAGGACAAAAAGGTAATTCCCAGCAAAATCGGAATCAGCTGCAGAAGCCGTTTTATCACATACATCATCATAACCGCTTCACAGCCTTTATCATAAACATAGGCGTCGAGCCGTTATTGATGCGTTCTTCCCGCGTCCATACCGTCTTCCATATATCCTCGTCGGCGACGGCGTCCATCCCCAAGTGCCGCAGAATATCTAAATCCCACTGCGGGCGCACGCATCCCGACAGGGGCGCTTTGCCGGCGATCGCTTCCATAGCCGGTATATCTGTCCCGTCCGTCTCGTCGGCTACGCCGCTCCGGCGGATGTGCTCCCTGTCTTCCATATATCCCCGCCGCGCTTCCTCATCGTATAAATACCGATACCAATTGGCGTCGAAATTCAGCAGCAGGCCGCCCGGTTTCAGGACGCGCCGCCACTCGCCATAGGCCTTATCAGGGTGTGGAAGGTTCCACGTAAGGTTCCGCGTGACGACGACGTCGAAATACCCGTCGGCAAAGGCCAGCTGCTCCGCGTTCATGCGGCAAAACCGTATAGACCGGCCGAGCCGTCCGGCGTTGTATCTCGCTTCTTCCAGCATAGACGCTGTATAGTCGACGGCCGTCACCTCATAGCCCCGTTCAGCCAGCAGAATGGCGAAAAATCCCGGCCCCGTGCCGACGTCCAGCACGCGGATTGATGAAGCACTCTCTTTACCGCAGGCCGCGTCTATGTGCTGCAGCAGCGTCCGTCTCCAGACGTCCCTCTGGCCTGAGCTCAGCTCGTTTTGATGGACTGCCGAATATCCCGGCGCGCGGTTTGTCCAATAGGCCATATTTTCTTGTTCATAGCTTTCATAAGCCGCCATAGTCATCCCTCGTCAAACATACGCCGCAATACAGAATATGGGCGTAGGATTATAAAATTCGTCTACGTCATGATATATGCGCTTCCAAACGGACAGATCCACGCGGACATCGCGGAATCCCGCCTCGGCCAATAACTCGCAATCCCGCTGCGGACGCAGCTCCGGCCTGCGCAGGACCGTCTTCATCCGTTCATAGTCAGCCAGCAGCGACGGCGCAATCCGTTGGTGCGCGTGGGCAGCCGGCAGCGGCATATCCGCCCTTTCATGGCAATAATCGGCGTCAAAATTCAGCAGCAGGCCGCCGTCCTTCAGCACGCGCCGCCACGCCCTATAGGCCTTGCCCAAATTCGGAAGAGCCCAGGTCAGATTGCGCGAAATGACGACGTCGAAAGAAGCGTCGGGAAACTCGGGCCGTTCCGCATCCATGACGTAAAACGCCGACGGCACATGATATAGCGCCGCTTTCCGCTTCGCTTCGGCGATCATGTGCTCCGTCAGATCGATGCCGACGACGTCGTGCCCTTCCAGGGCCAGGATATTAGCAAAAAATCCTGTGCCCGTGCCGACGTCTAAGATGCGCAGCGGCGCGTCCATTGAAAAATACCGCTGAAACTCCTCTATCCACAGCCGCCGCTTCGGGCTTTGAAACTCCCGGCACCGCTGCGCCGAAAACTCGTCGACCCGCTGCGACCAATACGCTATCATTTCACGTTTAATCTCTTCCATCTGCCTAGCCTTTCTATACATCGTAATTTAAAGTAATTTTATTATACAAAAATATATATGGCCTTTTAAGCCCCCTATGGGGATAGAAATTACCGTACAGTCCATCCAATCCTTCATGACCATATGCTAATCGTTTATACTGCGCACAAAAAAACAGCTCATGCAAAATGCATGAGCTGTTCTGTGGTGACCCGGTAGGGATTCGAACCCTAGACCTACTGATTCGTAGTCAGTCACTCTATCCAGCTGAGCTACCGAGTCATATCTTAACGACTTATACAGTATAGTAAATTTTTTATTATTTGTCAATACGTTTTTTATATAAAATGGGGAAAGAGCGGCGCTCCTTCCCCATTTGCTCCATCGTATTGATGATTTCCAGTTACATGACGCCGGCATCCTTCATCATCTGCGTCAGGAATTCTTTTACCTTCGGGCTGGCGTCTACCATAGGCAGACGGAATGCGCCGGCCGGCAGGCCGAGCATGTTGCAGCAGGCCTTGATCGGCGTCGGGTTTACGGTGCAGAAGATACCCGTCATAACCGGCAGGTATTTCTGATGCAGTTCCATGGCCTTTTTGATGTCGCCGTCTTTATAGGCCTGAACCATTTCGTTCATCTCCTTGCCGATGATATGGGACGCAACGCTGATAACGCCGCAGCCGCCGACGGACAAAATCGGCAGGGTCAGGTTATCTTCGCCGCTGTATACGTAGAAGTCGTCGTCTGTGTCGCGGGCAATCGTCGTAGCTGCGTTCAAATCGCCGCTGGCTTCCTTGATGCCGACGATATTCTTGAAGTCATGGGCCAGCTTGACGACCGTAGCCGCTTCAATCTTGCCGCCCGTACGGCCCGGTACATTGTAGATCAGAATCGGCATATCCGTCGCCTTCGCAAGGGCCGCAAAGTGGGCGTAGCAGCCGTCCTGATTCGGCTTGTTGTAATAGGGAACGATGGCCAGGAAGCAGTCTACTCCCGTCTTTTCCGCTTTTTTCATGAATTCGATCGTCTGCGCCGTATTGTTCGTGCCTACGTTGGCCATGACCATCACTTTATCGCCTACGGCGGCGGAGATGTCCGTAAAGAGCTTTAATTTTTCCTCTTCCGTCATCGTAGCGCCTTCGCCGGTCGTACCGGCTACGAGAATGCCGTCGGAGCCGTTTTCGCAGTAATACTGTGCTAATTTGACGGCGCCTTCGTAATTGACGGACTCGTCTTCATGAAACGGCGTAATCATAGCCGTGATAACGTTGCCAAATGTTAACATACCAATTCGCTCCTCTCTACTTTACCATATCACGAGCCAGCATATATTCGGCGATCTGCAGGGCGTTCAGGGCGGCGCCCTTGCGGATTTGGTCGCCCGATACCCACAAGTTGACGGCTTTGGGATTGTACAGGTCCTTGCGGATGCGGCCTACGTAGCAGTCGTATTGTTCCGACGTATACATGGGCATGGGATATTCCATTTCGGCCGGATTGTCCTGTACCTGCGCGCCCGGGAAGGCATCGATAGCCTTGCGGATCGCGTCGACAGTCAATTCATCCTGTGTTTCTACGTAAATGGATTCGGCATGGCTGCGGAAAACGGGAACGCGGACGGTTGTCGCCGTAATGGCGATAGTATCGTCGTGAAGCATCTTATGGGTTTCGTTGACCATCTTCATTTCTTCCTTCGTATAATCGTTTTCCATGAATTTATCAATCTGCGGAATCAGGTTAAACGCGATGGGATAGTGCTTCGGCAGGCTCTTGCTCGGCAGGATCTGCGGGTTCATGGCTTCGCCCTTGAGGTAGGCCTGCGTTTCTTCCTGCAGCTCATCGATGCCTTCTTTGCCGGCGCCGGACACGGCCTGATAGGTGCTGACGATAATCTTTTTGATCGGCGACAAGTCGTGAATCGGCTTCAAGGCCATGAGCATGATGATCGTCGAGCAGTTCGGATTGGCTATGATGCCCTTATGCCAGGCAATGTCTTCCGGATTGACTTCGGGAACGACAAGGGGCACGTCCGGATCCATGCGGAACGTGCTGGAATTATCGATGACGATACAGCCCCGTTTAGCAGCTTCAGGCCCCAGGGTCTTGCTGATAGAACCGCCGGCAAACAAGCCGATATCTACGCCGTCGAAAGATTCGGGCTTCGCTTCTTCTATCGTGTATTCCTGACCGTTAACGGTCAGCGTCTTGCCTGCCGAACGGGCCGACGCCAGCAGCTTCAGCTTGCTGTACGGAAAGTTTCGTTCTTCAATCAGGCGGATAAATTCTTGTCCAACTGCACCTGTGGCGCCTAAAATCGCTACTACCGGTTCTTTTGCCATACTAAAAACCCCTCCAACATCTTACGTCTTATAAATAATTTTCCAAGCCAAAGGTCAGGCCCGGCCGCGAGCTTACCTTCTTCACAGCTAAAATGACTCCGGGCATGAACGATTTGCGGTCGATAGAATCGTGACGGATCGTCAGCAGCTCGCCGTAGCCGCCGAACAGTACTTGCTGATGGGCGACGTAGCCGGGAAGGCGGACGCTGTGAATGGGAATGTCGTCCACTTTTGCGCCGCGGGCGCCGTCCAGGCTTTCATGCGTCTTATCCGGAGCCTGCTGGGCATTGGCAGCCTTGCGGGCCGCGTCGATTTTATTAGCCGTCATGATGGCCGTGCCAGACGGAGCGTCCAGCTTATTATTATGGTGAAGTTCGATGATTTCTACATCCGGCAAATAAGGAGCCACTTCTTCCGACAGCTTCATCATCAAAACGGCGCCGATAGAAAAGTTCGGCGCAATGAAAATGCTCGTCTTGCGCTGTTCTGCCAAGGCGGCCAATTCGCCGCGCTGTTCCGCCGTCAGGCCCGTCGTGCCGACGACCATGTTGACGCCGTGTTCAATGCAGGTCTTGGCGTTTTCAAAGATAACCTTAGGTGTCGTAAAATCTACGACGACGTCGGGCTTGATGTCATCCAGAGCCTGGCCTAAGCCTTCGCGGATAGCGATTCCCAGCGCGCCGACGCCGGCCAGTTCGCCGGCGTCTTTGCCGATATTCGTCACGCTGACGCCGCCGACAAATTCTAAATCCTTATCTTCATATACGGCTTTGACGACCTGGCTTCCCATGCGGCCGTCCGCGCCGTTTACCAATACGCGAATCATGTTTGTTCACCATCCTAATTTTACTTAATTAAAGATTACCATTAATATATACCTATTATGCAAATTCGTCAATAGAATCACTTTAAATCTTGTCGTCCCGCACTTGACGCACGATTTGCTTGGCCGCCTCGATGCTGGCCTCCGTCGCGTCGTCGCCGGCAAACATGCGGGCGATTTCCAAGACGTGGTCTTCTGCCGACAACGGGCGAACTTGTGAAACGGTCCGACCATCGGCTTCCCTTTTATAGATGAAGTAATGGTGATCGGCGATGGCCGCCGTCTGGGGCAGGTGGGTAATGCACAAGACCTGATTGTCCCGTCCCAGCCGCCGGATGTGCTCGGCTACCTTCAAGCCCGTCTGCCCGCTGATGCCGACGTCGATTTCGTCGAAGATCATCGTCTGCCCGCCGGCCGAGGCCGCGCTCGACTTCAGGGCTAGGGCAATACGGGAAATTTCGCCGCCCGAGGCGATTTTCGCCAGAGGCTGCATGGCTTCGCCCGTATTGGCGGAGAAATATAATTCGATGGAAGCCGCCCCGTCAGGAAGAATTTTTTCCATAGGCTCGATGTGAAAGGCGATGCGGCTGTTCGGCATGCCTAATTGATGCAGGGTCTCTTCCATGGCCTGACGAAAGGAGGCGTCCGCTTCCCGCCGCAGCAAAAGCAGCCGTTCGGCCTGTCGCCGCAGGCCCTGTTCCTGCCGCTTGATGTCGGCTTGAAGCTCTGCCAGCAAGCTTTCCGATTGGTCGAGCCGTTCGTACTCGCCCTTGGCTTTGGCCAAAAAGGCCAGTATTTCTTCAATCGTAAGGCCGTATTTCCGCTTGAGCTTGTCGATCGCCGCCAGGCGGGACTGCATGGCGTCAAGAGCCCGTTCGTCAAACTCAAAGGAATCGGCATACCGCATCAGGCCGTCGTGCACGTCTTCCACCTCGTAGGACAGCGTTTCCACCTTAGACGCTAAGTCGGCAAAGGCCGCATCGTAGGCGGAGGCCTTTTCCAGGCAGCGATGTATCGTCTCCAGCTGTTCGACGATGCCCTTCTGCCGTTCGCCCCCTTCCAGGCAAAATACGGCTTCCTTTAGATTGTCTTTAATATGCTCGGCATGAGAGGCGGCGCGCACCTTCTTTTCCAGCTCGTCGTCTTCGCCGATTTGCAGCTGGGCGCTCTCGATTTCCTTGATTTGGAAATCGAGGATACCGGTCATGCGCGCCTTTTCGCCTTCGTCGTGCTGCAGCTTGCGCGCCTGCTGGCACAGGGAACACCACGCGCCGTACATTTCGTCATACCGCCGCCGCTCCTGCTGCAGCTCCGGCGTCAGCGAATCCAGTATGCCGACGTGGTAGGCCGGGTCAAAGATGAGGCGGTTGTCGAACTGGCCGTGTATGTCGAGAAGGTATTCGCCAATGCGCTTGACGACGGCAGTCGGCACCAGCGTGCCGTTCACCAGCGTCGTACCCCTGCCGCTGCGGTAAAACTGCCGGCAGATGACAAGCTGCCCGTCGTCGCATTCGATGTGGTTTTCTTCCAGCAGACGGGCCAAATGTTCGTCTATAGCAGAAAAAAAGAACGCGCCTTCAACACGAAAGGCGTCCGTGCCCTGCCGCACGAACGATGCTGAAGCGCGTTTTCCTGCCAACATGCCGATTGCATCGAGAAGAATAGATTTGCCGGCACCGGTTTCGCCGGTAAAAATCGTAATGCCCTCGCCGAAAGAAAGCTGCAGATCTTCTATTAACGCAAAATTATGTATGTGCAGCGATTGCAGCATAAGCGCCTCATTCTTTCATCAACGACACGATTAATTTTACCAGCTGCGGCACCGTTTCCGCGTTGTTCGTAATAATGAGAATCGTATCGTCGCCGGCTAAGGTCCCGATAATGCTTTCCCATTTCGCGTGGTCGATAGCCGAAGCTACCATGCTGGCCGAGCCCGGCAGCGTATGAACGACGATTTGATTAAAGGCCGAGTCGACGCGGACGATAGAATCCTGGAACAGGCGGGCCATGCGGTTTTTGGACATGAGCATGTTCTGTTCCGGCGACAGGGCGTACCGATAATGGCCGTCACTGGTCGGAACCTTGATGAGCATGAGTTCTTTAATATCGCGCGACACCGTCGCCTGCGTGACCTCAATCCCTTCTTCCTGCAGGGCTTTTGCCAGCTCTTCCTGCGTTTCAATCGGACGGGACTGCACTATTTCCTTTATCTTCGTATAGCGAAATCGTTTCATGTTAGCTTACCCTCTTTTCTGTACAATATATAAAACAGGCGGACAATGTATTTGGTTGATTGGCTGCCACAGGGACACGTCAAATTCCCGCTGCGGCACGGATTGGAGAAAACGGCGAAGAGCCTTTTCCTCCTGAGCCCCGGCCTCGGTGCCGGGATAGGCCGCTATCATAATTATCCCATTTATCGCAATTTTATGCAAGCATATTTTTATAGCTTTTATCGTCGTTTCACTTTTCGTATGAATCCCATGGTCCCCCGAAGGCAAATATCCCAGGTTAAACACGGCGATATCAACAGGCTCGGCAATGTGCCCGACCAAGTCGTCGTGAGACCCCTGACGATATACGACGGTCTTATGGGACAAGCCCAGGCTGTCCAGCCGCTCTTTCGTCCTGGCGACAGCGCAGTCCTGGATATCAAAGGCATACAAGACGGCGTCGTCCTTCATCAAAGAGGCCAAAAAAGCCGTGTCGTGCCCGTTGCCGCAGGTCATATCGACGAGGACCTGCGCCTCCGACACGTAGGGCTGCAGCAGCATGTGGGACATAGCTACGACATTTTTAAACGGATATACTTTCATTTACTCATTTCCCATCATCTTTTTAAACAAATTGCCGTAAAAATAGCTTTGGTTAAACCGCACGATGTTCAGCACGTCGTCGGATTTTTTGACGTGAAGCACAGCGGAGCGCAGCAGCTCCTGGTCCATCATGCCGTCGACGGAAATGCGGACGCTGTTGCGGCTGTTGTCGACGGTAAAGCTGAGCTCGTCCCTGTCGCTTAGCACCAGCGGCACTTTCAGCAGCAGGTGCGGGCAGATGGGCGTCACCATGATGCACTTGACCTGGGGGGAGACGATGGGGCCGCCGCTGGAAAAGGTATAGCCCGTGCTGCCCGTCGCCGTCGACACGACGAGGCCGTCGCCGGGAAACTGCTGGATAAACTGCCCGTTAATGCTCATGTCGACGCGGATCAGCTTGCCTACGTTGCCGTGGCCGATGACAATATCGTTCAGCGCCGGCGGCAGATGCTGACATGTGCCGTCTTCGTAGCACAAATCAGCCTGAAGCATCATGCGCTCCTCCATGAAATACCGGCCGGCGATGAGGTCTGCAATCCGCTGCTCCAAGGTACTTGTCTCCACTTCGTACAAAAAGCCCAGGGAGCCCAGGTTGACGCCGCAAATCGGCACGCCGGCCTCGGCAAACTGCTTCGACATTTTCAGAATCGTGCCGTCGCCGCCGAGCACCATAGCCACGTCGATGGATTCGTATATTTTTTTCTGCGGCCGCAAATGAGACGCGCCGATATGGCGGTACAGCGCCTGCCGGCTTTCGCCGACATAGGCCGGCAAGTAGTATTCGACGCCCTGGTCCTCGCAAATCGCGATGATCTGCCGGACGATATCGGCGCTCTCTCGTTTTACCAGATTGGGAAATATGCCAATGCGCATACGCTATCACCTACATTTCATGAGAACGGGTTACGATGTCTTCGATCATGTCGTCGCTTATTTCATTGCGGACGGCCCCTTCTTTTTTGCTGTACAGCAAATATTCGATATTGCCGTCGGCCCCTTTGATCGGTGAAAAGGTCAGGGCCAGGGGCGATATGCCGCAGGCTGCAATGCCGTCGGTCACGCGGCGGATGACGTCGCGGTGCACGCCGCTGTCCCGGACGATGCCGCCCTTGCCGACATGCTCGCGCCCCGCTTCAAATTGGGGCTTGATCAGCGTGACCATGGAGCCTCCGTCAGCCAGCAGCGGCGCGACGGCCGACATGATCTTGAGCAGGGAAATAAACGACACGTCGATGGAAATAAAATCGACGGGCTCGCCGATGTCTTCTACCGTGACGTTGCGTATATTGGTCCGCTCCATATTGACGACCCGTTCGTCCGTGCGCAGTTTCCAGGCCAGCTGGCCGTACCCCACGTCGACGGCGAATACCTTGGCCGCCCCGTTCTGCAGGGCGCAGTCCGTAAACCCGCCTGTCGACGCGCCGATATCCATCATCGTCACGCCCGTCAGGTCGATAGGAAAGGTTTCCATCGCTTTTTCCAGCTTCAATCCGCCTCTGCCGACGTAGGGAATGGGATTGCCCTTCACCGCTACTTCGGCGTCGACGGAAATCTTCGTTCCCGCCTTGTCGACGCGCTGATTTTTAACGAATACGAGGCCTGCCATAATAGCAGCCTTTGCCTTTTCCCGGCTTTCCGCCAGCCCTCGTTCGACGAGCAGCACGTCGAGCCGTTCTTTTTGCTGCATACTTTCCTCTCCTTACTTCGTACGGACGAGCATATACGACACGAGGTCCCGCAGGAACCAAGCCTTCGGTCCCAGCGGTTCTACGGCGGCCGTCGCTTTTTCCGCCGCTTCCTCCGCCATGCGCCGCGCTTCGTCTAATGAAAAAATCGTAACATACGTAGCCTTGTCGTTTTTTGCATCGCTGCCGACAGGTTTCCCCAGCGAAGCTTCGTCGCCGACGACATCGAGAATGTCGTCGGTAATCTGGAAGGTCAGGCCCATGTAAAAGGCGTATGTATCCAGAGCTTTTTTCTGCGCTTCGCCGGCATCGCCCAGTACAGCTGCCAATTCAATCGCCGCTTTAAAAATGATGCCGGTTTTAGAATAGTGGAGAAGCTCTAAGCCTTCGCGGCCGATGGACGTATTGCCTTCCGACGCCAGATCAAAGGCCTGGCCGCCTACCATGCCGGCCGGTCCGGCCGCATGGGCAAAGATGGCGATGCACCGCGCCAATTTAGCCGCGTCGATATGGGTCTGCGCCGCCATGAGCTCGAAGGCATAGGTAAGCAGGCCGTCGCCAGCCAAAATCGCCGTGCCTTCGCCGAACACGACGTGATTCGTCGGCTTGCCACGCCGCAGGTCGTCGTCGTCCATGGCCGGCAAGTCGTCGTGGATGAGCGAATAGGAATGAACGCATTCCAAAGCGCAGGCCAGATCTATATACGGTTCCGAATCCTTGCCCAAGGCTTCCAGCGTAGCCAGAAGCAATATCGGCCGGATGCGCTTTCCGCCGGCCAGCAGGCTGTAATTCATCGCCTTATACAGCTGGGCAAACTGCGGCACGTCCGTCTGGAGCAGCGTTTCCAGCCGGCTGTCTATGCGGCCCTTCTGTTCCTTCATATAGTCTGCAAAATTCATAAGCCTAACGTCCCTTCTTCCAAGGTTTGGTCTGACGAATCGTCCTCTTCGGCCCGTTCGTGAATCTCTGCCAGAGCCTGGGCCCGCTGTTTGGCATATTCCAGCGCGCTTTCGCAAGCTTCGGAAAGTTTGATGGCCTTTTCATATAAGTCCAGCGATTCCTTGAGCGTCAAGTCCGGCGAATCCAGGGCCTTGACCACTTCTTCCAGCTTTTCATAGTTCGCTTCAAAATTCTTTAGTTTATCCGTCGTTCTTGCCATATATGTCTACCTCTTTGATTTCCGTCGTAATTGCGCCGTCTACCAGCTGTATCCGCAGCGGACAGTCTTTGTCCAGCCGGCGGATATCCGCGACGATGCGTCCCTTCTGCTCCAGCTGCCCGTATCCGCGGCGCACGAGAGCCGCCGGGTTCAGGGCCTGCAGCGCAGCCTGCAGACCGGCCATGCGCCCGCCTTTTTCAGCTAAAATCACGTCAAGACGGCGGCTCCCCGTCTGTACTATCTGGCGGATGCGGTCTCGTTTTTCCGTCAAAAAGGCGCCGTACCGCCTCGGCTGCATGCGGGCGGCCAGGTTGGCCGTATCGCGGCGCCGTCCTTCAATCGCGTCCATCAGCATGTCCCAGGCCTGACGGCTCATAGCCGCCAAGTCCAGCTCGATTTCCTCTACGTCGGGAAAGGCCAGTTCGGCCGCATGAGTCGGCGTCGCCGCCCGGAGGTCCGCCGCGTAATCAGCCAGCGTCGTATCTGTCTCATGGCCAATAGCCGTAATGACCGGCACCGCCGAGCCGTAAATAGCCTTGACGACGGCGGGACTGTTGAAGCACCACAAATCCTCCATGGAACCGCCGCCGCGCGCCAAAATGAGGACGTCCAAATCCCTGCGCGTTCCGGCTTTTGCCACGGCGGCCGCAATTTTTTCTTCGGCTCCTGCGCCCTGCACGGGAATGGGAAACAGGCGGATATCCACGTAGGGATTGCGTTCGGCGGCTATCTTGCGGATATCGTGAAGCACGGCGCCCGTACGCGACGTCAGCACGCCTACAGTCCAGGGAAAGCGGGGAATCGCCTGTTTGTGGGCGGCGTCGAAATACCCGTCCCGCTCCAGTTCATTCTTTATCCGTTCGTATTCGGCCTGCAGCGAGCCTATGCCCTGCGAAAAGAGGCGCTCGATGATAAACGACAACGCGCCGCCTTTTTCGTATACGTTGACCGAGCCGATGACGACGACATGATCGCCTTCGCGGATACCGTCCATCATCCTCCCGGCGCGATTGCGGAATAAGATGGCCCTGATCGAGCAGGCGTCGTCGTGGAGATTCATGTAGTAATGGCCGTTGGACGCCCGCTTCAGGCCGATGATATTCCCTTCCATCGCTACGCTTTGGAGGCGAAAGTCTTTTTGTATATCGTCCTTGATACGCCGGACGACGTCTGTCACTGAGGCATACTTCATTTGCTCTTCCTTTCCTGCCAGGCAGCCCAAAAGGCCGCGCCGGAACCGTTGTCCGCGCTAAAGCCGGCCGGAGCCAGCAGCAGCCTGACATGACGGCGGCGGCAGTAAGCCGCCAATTCGCCCTGCAAATAGGCGTTCGACATGACGCCGCCTACGGCGACGAGAGACTGCATGTCCTCCTTGTCGTCCAGCATGCGGCGCAGGCCGTCCCAGACCGTAGCCAGCGTCCAGCTGCATATTTCGGCAGCCGTGTCGCTGCGCCCGGCAATGCGCCGCTGCCCCTGCGATTCCGGGCCGGAAAAACTGATTTCTCCCTGCCGGCACCACACGTGCGACGGCTTAGCCGGAACTGCCGCAGTCTGAGCCATTTTATCCACATGAACGCCAGCTGGGAAGGGCAGGCCCAGGGCGACGCCGATGCGGTCGATGAACTGACCGGCGCTGATATCGCTCGTACCGCCGACCCGTTCGATATCGAGACCCATTGCATCGGGAACGGCTTTGAGCAAATCCGTCGTGCCGCCGGACAGATGAAGGCCGTAAAAGGCCTCCTGCCCTATGGAGCCAGTCGCGCGCAGCGCCGCCAGCAAGTGGTTTTCCTGATGGCTGACGGTATACAGCGGGACGCGGAGAACGGCAGCCAGAGAACGGCCGTAGCCCAATCCGGCTAAAAAGGCCGGCATATATGAATCTTCACGCCGCCGCGGCTTATCCGTGACGCCGACAGCGCGAATCACGCAGGACTCCAGCTGCGGCGCAAGCCGTTCGAACAGCACGGGCAGGTTCCGCATATGCTGATATACCATGTTCGACTGGGATAAGCCGCGCCCGCCCTGGGACACGGTCAAAATAATCCGTTCGTCGGCAACGACGTCGAAATGCGAGTCGACTACGCACAACGACGTCGTATAGCAGCTCGTGTCGATGCCCAAAAACGCGTCCATTACGACCGGGACCTCACATAGGCGCCCAAAATGCCGTTGATGAATTTAGCCGCTTTTTCGCCGCTGTATTCCTTGGCCAGCAAGATCGCCTCGTTCAGCACGATGGACGGAGCCGTTTCCTCCTTGGGGTATACGAGCTCGCACAAGGCCAGCCGCATGATGTTTTTATCGGTATGATTCATGCGGGATACGTTCCAGCCTTTGGCAAAAGACTGAATGACGCCGTCCAGCTCTTCCTTGTGAGCCGTAACCGTCTGCACGAGATAGTCGCAATAGGCCCCTTCGTCGCCGCCGTCGCTAAGTTCCGCCGCGCTATCGGCTGCATCGTCAGGCGCCGCGCCGTCTTCTTCAAAAATCTCTTTTTCTTTATATTGTATGTCGTTTTCGCCGTGGAATTCGCGGGAAAACAAAAGTTCCAGCGCCTGCTGGCGCGCTTTATGTCTGCTCACGCTAACCTCCTGTATTGTTTTGGCCCTCATGGGGGCTCATGACTACGTCTTCAATCGTGACGTGGACCTCTAAATGCTTGGGATCTGCCATCACCGTAAGCGCCTTGGCGACGTTCTGCTGCACCGTCAGGGCCAGCGTCCGCAGCTGGGCGCCGTAATAGGCCTGAATGTGCACGTCCGCCGCGACGATGCCGTCCAGATATTTGACGACGATGCCGCGGCCTTTTTTTCCGGCCACGCCTTTGGTGCCCAAGGCCGCCGTCGCCGCAATCTTAGCCAGCGCGCTTTCGCTGATCGTATAGGCAAAACTATCGCTATGCTCCGTCATGACTGCCGCTCCTTTCCGCCCCGTCTCCCTCGCCGTCGGAAAACGCGATATCCTGAACGACGACATGGACGGCCGTCACGCTGCATCCAGCCGAGGATTCTACAGCGTCCTTGACCTTCTTCTGCACCGCCAGGGCAATATCGGGAATCCGATACCCATACTGCACGACAAGGCGCACCGTCAGCTCGACCTCCCGGCCGTCGATGACCGCGTCTACGCCCTGGGCCAGGCTGGTCCGCCCGATCTTCCGGGCCGCCGTTTCCGCAATAGACGCGCCCAGCGAAGCTACGCCGCTGACGGCGGCTGCCGTTTGGGACGCCAGTACGGAAATCGCCCGCTGTGAAATATGTACGCTTCCTAACGCATTCGTTTCCGTCGTTTCCATGATGACCACCATTGATAAAATTCACAAAAAGCGATGAGAAACTCATCGCTTTTCCAGTGTCCGTATGCTTATGCTCTGCCGATATAGTCGCCCGTTCTCGTATCGATCTGGAGAACTTCGCCTTCGTTGATGAAGAGAGGCACTTTAACGACATATCCTGTTTCCAATTTAGCCGGTTTGCTGCCGCCCGTAGCCGTATCGCCGCGGACGCCCGGATCGGTTTCAACGACCTTGAGTTCGACGGCTGCCGGCAAGTCGATGCCGATTACCTTGCCCTTAAACTGCATAACCGTAACCGTCATGTCTTCTTTCAGGAAGTTTACGGCGTTGCCGAGGTTGTCCTTGTTCAGTTCGATCTGTTCGTACGTTTCGTTGTCCATGAAGCAGTACATGCCGTCGTTTTCATAGAGGTACTGCATCTGGCGGCGGTCTACGCGGCCGTCCTGGACTTTTTCGCCGGCGTTCCATGTACGTTCGATAACGGCGCCCGTTTCGAGGTTTTTAATCTTAGCGCGGACAAAGGCTGCGCCCTTACCGGGTTTTACATGCTGGAATTCGACGACCTGCCATACCTGGCCGTCAATTTCAATCGTTACGCCTGGTCTGAAATCATTACTTGTAATCATAGTTTACTCCTCCTATAACAGCTCCATCAATTCTTTTGATGTCTTAGTTAGTATTTCACAGCCATCAGCTGTAACGGCAACGGAATCCTCTATGCGGACGCCGTATTTGCCTTCTATGTACAGTCCCGGTTCAACCGTGACTATCATATTCTCCTGCAGCGTGCCGGCCGCACGCGGCGAAAGCACGGGCTGTTCGTGGATTTCCAGCCCCGTCCCATGGCCCAAGGCATGGGTGAAGTATTGGTCTGCGCCCCGTTCGGAAAAATACTGGCGGACAGCCGCGTCGATGTCGCGGCAGGACGCTCCCGCCCGGACGGCGCCTAATCCCAACAATTGGCCTTCCAATACGGTTTGATAAAACTCTTTCTGCTCCGGCGATGCCTTGCCGACGACGACGGTGCGGGTCATGTCGGAATGATAGCCTTCCCATACGGCGCCGAAGTCAAAGGTAACGAAATCGCCGGCTTCGACGACCTTGCCGCTCGCCGTGCCGTGGGGCATAGCCGACCGGCGGCCTGAAGCCACGATGGTCGCGAAGGATCGTTCTTCCGAGCCGAGAAGAAGCATAGCGCTTTCCAGCCGCGCCGCCAATTCCCGTTCCGTCACGCCGGGACGGATATAGGGCAGCAGCTGGGCAAAGGCCTGATCGGCAATCTCGCTGGCCCGGCGCGTCGCCGTCAGCTCATAGGGCTCCTTTACCGCCCGCAGCTGTGATAAATCCTGAGCCGAGAAACAGCATTCTTCCAAGCCCGATGAAATGGCTTCGTAAAGCGAATGGGTCAAGAAGTCCCGTTCATACAGAACGGCTTGTACGCCCATACCGTTCAGGGAATCGCAGATGGAACCGGCCAGCTTTCCCTCGTGATTTTTCACGGCATACCATTGGCCGGACTGCAGCGCCGCCTGCTCCGTGTATCGGGAGTCGGTCCACAGCACGGCGTCGGACAAGCTGACGACCAGCGCGCCTTCGCCGCCCGTAAAGCCGCTGAAGTACCGAAGGTTTTCCGGCTGCAATATGATTATACCGTCGGCAGTATGTTCATGCAGAAACTGCCGCAGGCGAGAAATCCGTTCTTCCATCACAATCATCCCCCACCGTATTTGGATTACATTTTATGATACCATATTACAGGCCATTTGAACAGGTTATTTATTCATAAAGGGGAATTCTCTTTCCTCTTCCTTCAGGGGACGAAATTCGCCGGGGCGCAGCGTTTCGTCGAGGCGCAGCCCGCCGATAGTATGGCGGCACAGCGCGCGGACGCTGAGGCCGACGGCGGCGCACATGCGCTTTACCTGATGGAATTTCCCTTCCTGAACCGTCACCTCGACGGTCTGCTCCTCTATTTTTCTCGCCCGCGCCGGCAGGCACTGCAGCCCGTCGGCCAGCACGATGCCGCTTTGAAAGACGTCGTCTATATCGTCGGGAATAGAGCCGTCAACTTCGGCGATATATATCTTATCGATATGCTTTTTCGGCGCCGTAATGCGATGAGCCCACACGCCGTCGTTCGTCAGCAGCAGCAGCCCCGTCGTATCCTTGTCCAGACGTCCGACGGGAAATAATCCGGCCCCCTGGTATTGCTGAGGCAGCAAATCGAGAACCGTGCGGCTGCAGCGGTCCTCCGTAGCCGACAAGACGCCGGCAGGCTTGTTCATCATCAGATAATAGAACGCTTCGTATACGACAGTCGTTCCGTCTACGGAAATCTGGTCTCCTTCGGGATTGACCTTCGCCGCACTGTCGCGGCAGCACTGGCCGTTGACGAAGACGTGCCCGCCCTTGCACAGCTCTTTCAGCTGGCGGCGCGTTCCCCAGCCGCAGTGGCCCAGGAGCTTGTCAAGACGCATTGATTTTGCCATATGCCGTCCTTTCCGCTCACAAGCTGGGCATGCTGGCCCACTGGGCCTGATAGCCCGCCATGCCTTCCAGATGCTGCGTGCAGTTCATGAGGGTCATGACGTTTTTGTCGCCGTGATATTCAATGATATTAAAAGCCGTATTGTACTGCTGAAAACACCAGATGCGGCTCATTTCCAAGCCCAGCAGGCCGAAGATCAGGCAGCGGATAGACGCACCGTGCGACGCGATGAGCACCGTGTCGCCGTCCTTATGGCGGCTCAGCAGCTCCTTCGTCTTGGCCGTAATCCGCCGCTCTACTTCGCAGAACGATTCGCCGCCCCGCGCCCGCAGCATGCCGTTGGAGTCGTAAAAGGCCTCGATTTCGCCGGGCCACATCTGGGTAATTTCCTTGTACGTATGGCCTTCCCATACGCCGAAATCAATTTCCTTCAGCTCGTCGTAGGAATACACGGGCAGGCCGTGAGGTTCGGCGACGATTTCCGCCGTTCGGCGGGCCCGCTGCAGCGTGCTGCTGTATATGCCGCTGAAGGGGACGTCCTTCAAAAAGCGGCTCAGGCACTGCGCCTGCTCGATGCCGCGGGCGTTGAGCGGCACGTCCGTAGAACCCTGATACCACTGCTGCACATTGCCGTCCGTTTCGCCGTGGCGCACTACATATAACTTTATCATGATGTTCCTCCTACCGTTTCATGTCCTTGGCGACAGCCTGAGGCCGTCCCTTTCCATTATATCCAAATACACGCCGTCTGAACAGCTCCGGATGCAAGAAAGGCCAGACCCAGCAGCAGCATTTCGCTTAATTCGATGACGGCGCCGTACGTATCGCCCGTCACGCCGCCCAGCCGCCGGGCGATATACGTATTCAATCCCAGCGAAATCAGCATCGCCGCGCCTAACAGCAGGAAATAGCCCCAGCCGGCGATAACCAGCGGCGGCAAGGCACACAGGAAGGCTTTAACCAGGGCGCGGCGGGGCGCATATTGGACGAAGGCCTGTCCCAATCCCTGCTGGCGGGCATAGGGAAATTGAAAAATCCCGATGAGCACGCCGAAACGGGCCGCCGTCGGCACGGCCAGCAGCGCGGCGCAGACCGACGGCTGCGGCAGATTCGCCAGAAAGCAGACCTTCAGGGCCATGCAG
This sequence comes from Megasphaera stantonii, assembly GCF_025567065.1. NCBI lineage: Bacteria > Bacillati > Bacillota > Negativicutes > Veillonellales > Veillonellaceae > Megasphaera > Megasphaera stantonii. Next base: position 40,289 of record NZ_JAOQKD010000007.1, on the reverse strand, counting down.
GAAACAAAGGCGACGACGCCGTTCGATCCGACACAGCTGTCCTTGAGTATTTCCAGCATGCGCTCGCGGCTCCGCCCGGAAAACAGCCCGTCAGCCATATCCATGAGGCCGTCGGCATGAAGGCCTCCCGTGACAAACAGCCAGCACAGTACCAGGAGAACAGCCGTATAGGGCTGGGAAAACCACAGGGATATGCCGGCATAGGCCAAGCAAAGGACGGCGCCGATAACGGTCCCTACGAGGGGGAAAAATATGACCGAACGGCCAAAGTCCGCCTCCGTCCAGACAGTCTGGGTCACGACGTGGATGCGCGATAAAAACTGCAGGGCAATAAAAAAAGATTTCATCGGTAGCCTCCCGGCGGAATGGACGCTCTCAGCCGCGTGAGCTCTACGGGAATACCGCAGACGGTCCAGTACACCTCGTCGGCCTGACCGGCGGCGTATTGGTTGACCTTGCCGACGACGTCCCGGTACAGGCGGCTTATGTGGCTCATCGGCACGATGCCGCATCCCAGCTCGTTGGTCACGAAAATCACCGTCTTATCCGCCGTCTGCCGGACGGCCCCGACGATATTCTCCATCTCCTGTAGCGCCCCCTGCAGTATCTCCTCGTCCCCGTCCGTTTCATGGGCAAACAGATAATTTGAAAGATACAGCGTCAGGCAGTCGACGAGGACGGCGTCGGCCTGCTCCAGTACGGCAGGAAACGCCGCGCTCAGGCCGGAGGATATCTCCAGTGTCTGCCAGTCTTCCGGACGGCGGCGGCGGTGCTCGGCAACTCGCTCCTTCATTTCTTCATCTAATATCTGGGCCGTCGCGACATAAGATTTGCGGCCGGAACAGGACGTCATATATTCTTCTGCAAACAGGCTCTTGCCGCTGCGCGCGCCGCCTGTCACGACAATCAGCTTCGATTTCATAGCTGCCTCCCCTCATAAAAATCGGGCGTGCCGCAGACACGCCCTTCCATACTAAGGCTCTTACTTTTTAATTTCCGTATATAAGTGGAACAGTTCCGGCAGGATGATCTTTTCCATGCCTACTTTAATCAAGCTGGGCAGGCCGGGCAGGCAAAATACCATGCACTGATGGACCAGGCCGGCCGTCGCGCGGTAGGCCATGGCCTGCACGCCGCAGACGCGGCGATAGGCGAAATACGTGAGCATTTCGGAAAATCCGGGAATTTTCTTTTCAAAGAGAGGCTCTATCGCCTCCAGCGTCACGTCCCGCTTGGCAATGCCCGTGCCGCCGCTCGTAATGACGACGTCGACGCTGCACACCCATTCGTGGATATGACGGGTAATATCCTCTTTATTATCTTTTACGATAGCGTAATCGACGACCTGATGCCCCCTGTTTGTCAGAGCCGACTGAATCATCAGGCCGTTTGTATCATCCGAAAAAGTCCGGCTATTGCTGATAGTCAAAATAGCCGCACGCAAAGGACGTTCTTCAATTTTCTTTCCCAACGTAATCCCTCCTTACAGTTATACATGCCAATCAGACCTTATCACGAACGAAAACAAATCGACATGCTCTTACTATAGTATTAATTCGACCTTCAGAAGACAAATTCCTACCGGGGATTTTTAAAAAATTTACGCCTTCCTGCCTATTCTGCCCCTCCGCCTGTTGTAAATTTTTTCCTTTTTCGTATAATAAAAGGGTACCTTGTTATGGAAAGGAGCGTTTCGTTTGCTAAAGAAAATAACCGCGTTATTGGCCGTCTTTCTCATGGCCGGCACAGCCCTGGCGGCGGCCATGTTTTTCGACGACAATCCCCGCTATATCCAGGTAGGCCATGACGACACGACGGAATCCTACGTCGACATGAACTCCATCCAGTCTATCCGCTATGACCCGCCGTATTATATCATCAAGGCCACCGTCGTGACGTACGATTATACGACGAACGTCGCTTCGGGATATGAAAACAAGTTTTTCTACAACTTTAAAGCCCAGACCGTCAAAGCGCAAACGCTGTCGACGCTGCTGTACGACGACAAAGGCCTGCCGACCAAGCAGATCATACTGCCCGACCCGGCCGTAAACGCTTGCGACCGCTATTCCGTAAACGGCAAGGCTGCCGACAACGCCTTCTTTACCTGCTACAGCATGACCTTTTATCACACCTTTACTAAACAGCCCTCATCTTCAACGAAAAGGAATGAATAGCCATGGATTCACTGCTTCACACCGGCGGCACCTTGCTCACGATTCTCTTCATCGCCGCCGTCCTCTACTCCCTGCTTTCGTCGTTTCGCAAAAAGCGCAAAAAAGCAGCCCGGCAAAAGGACCTGGAAACGAAACAGCACGTACAGGTAGAAAACCTGCACCAATACGACGTCCAGCCGCAGAAGGGCTACTACGCCTATCCCATCGACGCCTCGGACGCCCTTCGCCGCTATCCCCAGCAGTTTACGGCCCTGTCCTTGGTCCTGGCCAACGAGCAGCCCTACTCAGTCTGCCTCATCGGCTTCGCCGAGTTTGAAAAGGGCCAGCTGAAAAACACCCACTATTTTTACGTCCGCCCGCCGGAAAACGACATTACCAATAAAAAATATCCCGAACTGACTTGGGATGTTCTCCGCAAAGCCGACGAATTCGGCGAATACTGGGAAGCCGGCATGAAAGACTACTTCGTCGGCCGCACCCTCGTCGCCCACAACGCGCCCTTCGTCATGGGCTGTATCGCTCACGCTCTGAAAATATACGGCATCGACGCGCCGTGCCTGCGCTTTATCGACACGATGGAAGCAGCCAAGACATTATACCATTTCCCTTCTAATAAGCTGACAGCAATCAGCGAGGAAATGAACATTGAAATGGACGAACAAAACGCCCTCAGCGCCGCCATGGCTGCCGGCCAGTTCCTTATCAAGGCCAAGCAGGACTATCCCCTGTATTTGCCGACCATCCATTTTGCCTACGGCATGCCGACGCAGGACGAACGGCTCGCCGCCGTCGTCGCCGCCGTCGAACGGGAAGAATGCACGGCCGAAGAAATCTTCGCCCCGAACCCGGCCGACATGGATGTCATTCAGACCTTGCTGGATAAAAAATACATCGAGCACGGAGACAAGGAAGGGACGTACTACGCGACAGACGCCGGCCTCGACTTCTCCGAATCGCTGCCCTGACAACCAACGCACACGTATATACTGACATATAAAAAAGATGAGACTGCCTGCAGCGCAGTCTCATCTTTTTTGTATGTCTTTATTTTCGTCCCAATTTGTATATCGTCAGGGCCTTCCACACATCGCCTTTTCTCAAAATGGGCTGGGGAAATTCCGGATGCTCCAGCGCATTGGGATAATACTGCGCTTCCAGGCAGAAGCCGCTGCGGCGGTCAAAGACTGCGCCGCCCTTCCCCAAGGGCGTGCCGTCGAGGTAATTGCCCGTATAAAACTGCACGCCAGGCTGGCTCGTATAGGCCGTCAGCGTAATGCCCGTCCGATTGCCTACGGCATGGGCCATGGGATATACCGTGCCATAGGGCGTAGGCACGGCCTGGGATTCATCGCGGCGGACAATCCAGTTATGGTCGTAGCCGTGGGCCTGGCGGAGCTGGACGTAGTCGTCGTCGATATGGCGGCCAATGGGCGTCAGCTCCCGCAAATCCATCGGCGTGCCCGCGACGGCGACGATGTTGCCGTTCGGCAGGGATTCGGCATCGCTTTCCGTGAAGAAATCGCTGAACAGCTGGATTTCCTGGTCGAGGACGGAACCGCTGCCGCAGCCGTTCAGGTTGAAATAGGTATGGTTCGTCAGGTTGCATACCGTATCGGCGTCGCTGACAGCTTCGTAGCGGATGGTAACAGCGTCGTCGTCCGTCAAATCATACCAGACAGCGACCTGAAGGGCGCCGGGATAATTCCCTTCTCCGTCGGGACTCGTATAGGTCAGTTTCAGCCCTTCCGCCGTTTCTTCGGCTTGCCAGAGCTTTTTATTGAAGCCGGTCAGGGTGCCGCCGTGCAGGTGATTGCGGCCGTTATTGCACTCCAGCTGATAGTCTTTGCCGCCGATGTGCAGACGGCCCCGGGCGATGCGGTTGCCGCAGCGGCCGATGAGAGCTCCGATATATTTGTCTTCGTTCACATAGGTTTCGACGTCGTCATAGCCCAGGACGACATCGACCTCAGCCCCGTCGGCGTCCTTCGTCCGCAGAGCCTGGACATGGCCGCCGTACGTGCAGATGGACAGGGCTGTGCCGTTGGCGTTGGTCAAGGTATAGAGAAAGACGGGCCGGCCATCGGCCAGGCAGCCGAAATCTTTTTTAGAAATAACACTCATGGCATTCACTCCTCTTTTGACTTTTTGCGCACTTGTTCACGCGCACACCTTGTGTTAAAATAGGGAAAACAAAATTAGTGTACATTATATATTTACATCATTCGTAATTCCCAGGAGGGAAATATATGGTAACGATAAAACAAATCGCCGATCTCTGCGGCGTATCCCGCGGCACCGTAGACCGCGTCTTAAACAACCGCGGCAACGTCAAGCCGGAAAAGCGCGAATTAATCCTAGAAATGGCCAAGAAGCTCCACTACAGGCCTAACCCGGCCGGCAAGGCCCTGGCGGCGCAGAAGAGCAATCCCGTCGTCGCCGTCGTCCTGCCCTCCAAGAGCATCCGCTTCTTCGACGACATCATCGACGCCCTGGAAAAGGCGGCCCGGAAATACGAGTCCTACGGCATGCGCACCGTCTGGCACACCGTACGGGGCTATGACGTAGAAGAGCAGTGCCATATCCTCGATCAGATCAAGGGACAGATCAACGCCCTCATCATCAATCCCATCAACGATCCGAAAATAGCAGCCAAGCTGAACGAGCTCATCGCCGCCGGCATCTTCGTCGTCACGATCAACAACGACATCGAGCAGGCCAGCACCCACTACTATGTGGGCAGCGACTACGTAAACGGCGGCCGCACCATCGGGGCGCTGCTGAAGATGTTTTCCCCCGGCCCCTGCCACATCGGCGTCGTCCTGGGCTCGCTGAAAATCTTAGGCCACCGCCACCGCCTGCAGGGACTCAAGGAAATACTGGGAACCGACGGGCAGTATGAAATCACAGCCCTCATCGAAGACAATGACGACGATATTTCGTCGTACGACGCGACGAAAAACCTGCTGCACCAGTATCCGGACATCAACGTCCTCCTCATCTTGTCCTCCGGCGGCTCCTACGGCACCTGCCGGGCAGCCTTGGCCAGCCCCCGCAAGGACGACCTGCTCATCCTCGTCTTTGACACCATCCCGACGACGCGGGAAATGATGAAGGCCGGCGACATCAAGGCCGCCATCTACCAGCATCCCCACCAGCAGGGCCAAAAGGCGATGCAGCTCGTCTTCGATTACCTGGTCAACGGCATCGTTCCCGACCGGGAGCGGTATATCATGAACAACGAAATACGCATTGCAGAAAATATGTAATCTTATAAAAAAGAGAGGCTTTCGCGAGCCTCTCTTTTTATTGATGTAACACTATAAGCTGACGATTAGCAGATTTCTACTAAGTCCAAGTCGAACATGACGGCCAGGTCGTGGATTTGTTCTTCCGTCAGGCGGAAGCTCAATACGGTATGGTGGCCGCCGCCGGCGTGAATCCAAGCCGTAGCGCCTTTCTTCAAGCCGACCTTCGGCGTCCAGAGCTGTTTTGCCACAGGAAGGTGGGGCGTTTCCGCTTCAGGCTTGCGGCACGTTACGGGGTAGCTGATAAGGCGGAAGCCGCCGCGGAAATCGGCTACCGTCAGGTTGACGGCATCGCCTTCCGAGCCGGTGAAAACGAGGCGGGCCGGGTCTTCTTTATCGCCGATATCCAGGGGATGCACTTCAATGCGCGGCTTGTCGCTGGCAATGGTCGGGTCGACTTCCAGCATGTGCGCGCCCAAAATTGCTTCGTGGCCTTTACGCAGGTCCAGCGTATAGTCTTCCATGAATACGGTGCGGTCGTTGTGAGCCATGATCTTCAGCAGGCGCGTCAGGGCGGCCGTCTTCCAGTCGCCTTCAGCGGCGAAGCCGTAGCCTTCCTTCATGAGCAGCTGCGCAGCCAGGCCCGGGAGCTGTTCCATGCCGCAGAGATCCTGGAAGTTCGTGCAGAACGCCGTATAGCCGCCCTTATCCAGGAAGCGCTTGATGCCCAGATATTCTTTGATTTGCACGCGGACGTTGTGTTCAAATTTTTCCGGCGTGTTGTCCCCTACGACCATCGTATATTCTTCCTTCAGCTGGTCGTATACGGCCTGTACGTCTTCGTCGCTAACGCTGTTAATAACCGGCACGAGGTCGCCGACAGGCCAGTAGTCGACGGTCCAGCCCAGGCGAATCTGCGCTTCTACCTTGTCGCCTTCCGTGACGGCTACGTCGCGCATCGTATCGCCGAAGCGGCATACCTTGATGTTGAAGCTTTCGTTGTACGCAACGGCGACGTCCTGCCATTTGGCGATTTCATCCTGTACGTCTTCGTCTTCCCAGTAGCCGTATACAACTTTGTTCTTCAGATTCAGGCGGGCGTTGATGTAACCGTATTCACGGTCGCCGTGAGCGCTCTGATTGAGGTTCATGTAATCGAAGTCGATCGTATCGTAGGGGATGTTGTTCAAATACTGCGTTGCCAGATGGAGAAGCGGTTTCTGCAGGAGCATAGTGCCGCGAATCCAGTTTTTCGCCGGCGAGAAGGTATGCATCCAGGTGATGACGCCGGCTACGTTGTCGTTGTAGTTTACGTCCTTCATGAACTGCGTAATGCCGTCGGCCGTCGTCATGACGCCTTTGTATACGACCTTATAGGGCAGCTTGCCGCTGGCATTGAGCTTGTTGACCATATCTTCCGTATCGCGGTCTACGTTGCGGAGCTGTTCTTCGCCATACAGATACTGGCTGCCGGCGACAAACCAAAATTCATAATCTTTTACTTGTAACATGGATGGTTCCTCCTTATATATGTGAAATACTGATAATAGATATTCTTTATTTTTTCTGTCCGTAATAGGCGTTGGCCCCGTGCTTGCGGTAGTAATGCTTATCCAGCAGGTACTGGGGCACGCGGATGTCGGCGCGCGTGAGCTGGAGCGCGTGGTAGTTCATTTCAGCGACGACTTCCAGAATCTTGGCCGTCTCTACGGCCTTCGCCGCCGTCGGTCCCCACGTAAAGGGCCCGTGCTGTTTTACCAGTACGGCCGGAACGGCGTCGGGGTCGATGCCCCGTTCGGCAAAGGTACGGACGATGACCTTGCCCGTATTTTCTTCATAAGCGCTTTCGATTTCTTCCTTCGTCAGCGCGTCGGTCACGGGTACGTCGCCGTAAAACGTATCGGCATGAGTCGTGCCCATAGCTTCGAGGTCTACGCCGGCCTGGGCGAAGGATACGGCCCAGGGAGAATGGGCGTGAACGATGCCGCCGATATTCGGAAAGGCCTTGTACAATACGGCGTGAGTCATCGTATCGCTCGACGGGTTTAAGTCCCCTTCGACGACCTTGCCGTCCAAATCTACGACGACCATATCGGCAGGCGATAACTTTTCATATTCTACGCCCGACGGCTTGATGACGAACAGGCCCTGTTCCCGGTCAATACCCGATACATTGCCCCACGTAAAGGTGACGAGCTCCAATTTCGGCAGGCGCATATTCGCTTCATAGACCTGCTGCTTCAATTCTTCTAACATACTATATCCCTCCCGGCAGGGTTACTCTGCCAACGTGCGGCCCGCTTCTGCTTCGACAGACAAGGCCCGCTTATAGTTTTCAATAAAGGCGTTGCAGCCTTCTACGCCTTCGGCGTTCGGCGTCAAGGTGACGCTCTTTGGATGGCGGAATACCCGTTCATCGAGGAAGTCGGCCAGCGTTTCGCCTTCCTGGCGGACCTCCATGTATACGGCCAGTACGGCCATGCCCCACGGGCCGCCTTCGCCTGCCGTATCCATAATGGTAATCGGCATGTTGAGGGCGTCGGCCAATACCTGCTGCCCGATGACCGGCGTCTTGAACAGGCCGCCCTGGGCAATCATGACGTCCGTTTCAATGCCTTCTTCCTGAACCAGGATATCCATGCCTATTTTCAGCGGCGCAAAGGCTGCGTACAGCTGGGCCAGCATGAAGTTCGGCAAGGTAAAGCGGCTGTGCGGCGTACGGACGAACAGTGGCCGGCCATTGTCGATGCGCGTTACGTTTTCGCCCGACAAATAGCTGTAGTTGACCAGTCCTCCCGCATCCTTGTCGGCCGTGCCGGCCAGGTTGAACAGCGTTTCATACAGCTTGTCCGGCCCGATCGCCAGTCCCGTCGCCGCGGCAAACTGTCCGAACAGGTCGACCCAGGCGTTGATGTCCGACGAGCAGTTATTCGTATGTACCATGGCGACAGGAGCCCCGTCAGGCGTCGTGACGACGTCAATATCTTCATGGACGCCCTGCAGCGGCCGGTCCAATACGTTCATGGAAAAGGCCGACGTGCCGACGGAAATGTTGCCGGTCCGTTTGCGGACGCTGTTCGTGCTGACCATGCCCGTACCGGCGTCGCCTTCAGGCGGAGCCATATGGCTGCCCTGTTCCAGACGGCCTGCCGGATCGAGGAGGCGCGCCCCTTCTTCCGTCAAAGTACCGGCACCTTCCCCGGCCCGCAGCACTCTCGGCAGGAGGTCGGCTAGCTTCCACGAATAGGGCCTTACCGCTTCCAATTCGTCGAACAGGGACAGCATCTTCGCGTCGTACGTGCCAGTCCTTTCATCAACTGGGAACATGCCCGACGCGTCGCCGATGCCCAGGACTTTTTCGCCGCACAGCTTCCAGTGGACGTATCCGGCCAAGGTCGTCAGGAAGGAAATCTGCGGCACATGGTCTTCTCCATTTAAAATAGCCTGATACAGATGGGCGATGCTCCAGCGCTGGGGAATATTGAAATGGAAGGCTTCCGTCAGCGCCTTGGCAGCCTGGCCGGTAATATTATTTCTCCACGTACGGAAGGGAACGAGCAGTTCGCCTTGCGAATCAAAGGCCAGGTAGCCGTGCATCATGGCGCTGACGCCGATAGAACCGATGCGCGTCAGCGGCACGTGGTAGCGGCTCTGCACGTCGGCGGCCAGCTGAGCATAACAGGCCTGAATCCCCTTCCATACTTCATCCAGCGAATAGGTCCACACGCCGTCGCGCAGGGCGTTTTCCCAGCCGTAGCTGCCCGAAGCGATGGTCTGGCAGTCGTAATTGACGAGAACTGCCTTGATGCGAGTCGAGCCAAGTTCAATTCCTAAGGCCGTTTCGCCGGTTTTAATGTTCGCTGCAACCTTTAATAAATCCATGAGACAAGTCCTTTCTCCCTTAACGGAATACATTAATTATCTTCTCTTCGTTCCCTGGGCTTCGATTTCTTCCAGCGTGTGGCCGCGCGTTTCGGGGACGCATTTCGTCACGAAGCATACGCCGAGCATGCAGATGACGCCGAAGATAGCGAAGACGATTTCCTGCGGCATCGAAGCCGTCATGATGGGGAACAACAAGCCGACCAGGAAGGAGCCGATCCAGTTGAAGGACGAAGCCATGCCGGACGCCCGGCCGCGGATGGCCAGCGGGAAGATTTCACCGACGATAACCCAGGTCAGCGGGGCCCATGTGAAGGAATAAAAGGCAACGTAAATGCACAGGAAGAATACAATCATCATCGGGTTCGTGTCCGGCATGATGCTGTTGATGATAGCCGGCAGGATAAAGGACAGGCCCATAATCGTGCCGCCGACTTTCAGCAGCGTGCGGCGGTTGAACTTATCGGCAATGACCAGGAAGACGAGGGAGCCCAAAACGAGAAGAACGCCCTGAATAATCGGCCACATGAGCTGCGAGCTGGCGGCATGTCCTGTCGCCGTTTCGACGATCAGGGGAATGTAATAGAAAATCGCGTTGGCCCCCTGGAATTGCTGGAATGCGGCGACGCCGATACCGGCGACGACCAAGTACTGGTATTTGCCGCTGAACAACATTCCCCAGGAGCTGTTTTGCGCAGCATGGGCTTCGGCGGCGACGGTTTCCTGAATTTGTTTTAATTCCGGTTCGACTTCGTCGCTGGGACGGATATAGCTCAGCGTACGGCGGGCTGCATCCAATAAGTTATGACGGACGAGAAAACGCGGCGATTCGGGAAGACGAAGGACGCCGAAGAACAGGATAATAGCCGGAACGGCAGCTAAGCCGAGCATTAAGCGCCAAGCGTACATTTCAGGCAAATCCTTCAGCAAATAGTCGACGATGTACGATAGCAGCATGCCCGATACGATCATCGTCTGGTTGATGCCGGACAAGCGGCCCCGCAGATGAGCCGGAGCCATTTCCGACATATAAGCCGGCACGAGAGCCGACGCGGCGCCAACGGCCAAGCCAAGTAAAATACGAACGCCGATCAGGTAATATTGGCCGTTGTCCGGAGCAATCCCCGACAAGACAGAGCCGACGACGAAAATCAGCGCAGAAATCAAAATCATCTTGCGGCGGCCCAATTTATCGGACAGCTGGCCTGCCAGCGCGCCGCCGAAAATAGCGCCGAACATGACGGCCGACGTAATCCAGCCGATGATGCTGGCATTGCCGTGCAGCCCCCAGTCGTCCTGCAGGAAGGGCAGCGCCCCGGTCATAACGCCGATGTCGTACCCAAACAAAATACCGCCAAAAGAGCCGAAAAAGTAAATAAAAGAGCTGGATATCTTTTTATTATCTTTTTCCGCTGTGCTCGTGTTCATTTCTTCATTCCTCCACTCAGCAATACGTACAATTAAAATATGGTTTTTTCTTACTTTTTATAAATTGTGTTCGAACACAGTTTTGTTATGTATATCCTATCCCTTTGTAAACCTTTTGTCAATAGTGTTCACGAGCACATTTTCTCATAAGACGGCGCCAATCGCACAGGACAGCGCATTGTTAACCATAACCAGTAGGAGGAATCCCCCTATTTTACGCCGTCTTTCACGACTTGCAGTTTACGCATTCTTTACGCGGCGCCGGCAAAAAAATGTATTGTTCAGGCTCTGCGCCCAAAACGCCGGCACTTTTCCCTGCCTATCCGTTGACAAAGCCCTGCAACCGTGATAGAATTTCTATTGTTATGTTTTATTAAATTTTTATATGAGGTGATGTAGAAAATGGCAACGAGGAGAGAAGCACGTTTTAAGCAATGTCGCCGGTTCGGACTCAATGTGTACGGACATCCTAAGGCATTAAAACGTGTGAAGAAAGAACAGCGTCAGAAAAAGATGTCTGAATACGGCACACAGTTACTGGAAAAACAGAAGCTTCGCGCATACTACAATTTGCTCGAACGCCAGTTTGTCCGGTATTATGATAAAGCCAAGAAGATGGAAGGCGTTACTGGCGAAAACATGCTGAAATTGTTGGAATGCCGTTTGGATAACCTGGTATACCGTATCGGTTTTGCAAACTCCATTCGTCAGGCCCGCCAGATGGTCAACCACGGCCACATCTTGGTAAACGGCAAACGTTGCGACATTCCGTCGGCACACGTAAAAGTAGGTTCCGTTATCACGCTGAAGGAAGCTTCCCGCGCTAACGAAATGTACAAAAAATCCTTCCAGGAATTGAAAACCTTCGATGTTCCCTACATCGAAAAGAACTTCGACGGCTTCGAAGGCACGCTGACACGTATGCCCGAACGCTCCGAAATTCCTGTAGAAATCAACGAAACACTCATCGTCGAATTGTACTCCAAATAATAACGAGCACAATAGCACAAAACCAAAACAAGGGACCCTGTTATATGCAGGCTTCCTTGTTTTTTTATTGCTCATCAAGTCTTCTAAAAGCAAATGAAATAAATTTTTTGCCTCGTTTTTGCCCCGCCCTTGACGGCCATATGATTTCGCCTGCAATGCAAAAGACCTGCCGGAGACAAGAATATCTCCTCACGGCAGGTCTTTTGCATGTTTCATATTGAGATGAGAGTATAGTAAATTGAGTTAGCAGCTAAATTATATTACCATCCAAAGGGGAAAATGAGGAACCACAGGCTGCCGGCAATGAATACGAACAGCCAGAGCATGAACGTAAACGGCAGGATTTCCTGGAAGCGAAGGCGGAAGGCCGCCAGGTAGGCAATGGCCCAGAAAGGCTGAATCAGGTTGGCCATCTGAGCGCCCGTGCCGTAGGCATTGATAACCTGCGAAACGGGAACGCCTAAATGCTGAGCCGCCGGAACCAGGTACGGCGCTTCGATAACGAATTTAGACCCTGCAGACGGGACGAAGAAGTCCATGATGCCAGTGTAAATGAATACGATCCACGGATAGGTTCCCGGCGTCGCGATGGAGATGAACAGCTCCGTAATTTCGTCGGCCAGGCCGGAGAAGGTAATCAGGCCGAAAATACCGGCGTACAAGGGGAACTGGATGATGACGCCGTATACAGTCGTCGCCCCTTCTTTTACCGATTCAATATAGCTGTGCGGCGAATCGTGGAATAATAAGCCCAAGCCAAAAAGGGCGAAGTTGATCGTGTTCAGGTTGATCTTGCTGACACCTTCCGTAATGACGTGGTCGCCGAACCAGATGAGAATCAACAAAGCAATGAGAGTGTTCAACACGCGGGACCGTTCCCACCGTTCAGCCGGCGTCAATTTCTTCGACGCGTCGACTTTTTCCGGTTCTGCCGTAAATTCCTTGTACAGTTCGTCGCTGATTTCTACGGCCTTTTCCTTCTTAGGCATGAGCAGGTAGTATACGACGGGCAAAGCCAGTAATTCCAATACGAGGAAGGTCATCATGTACGGAGACAGGGACGTCTGGCTGATCGGCACGATGCCGCCCATGATCTTTTCCATAAAGTTGCCCGGCGTCGCCGACAGCAGCGGCGCAGCCTGGGAGATGCCGTTAGCCATGATATTCATGCTTGTATAGGCCATGGCGACGATAAAAGCATAATGGAAGCCTTGGCCTCGTTTGCGGATAGCGATTTCCTTGCCCATGATAATCGTAGCCATGAGGCCGACGCCCCAGTGGAGCCAGGAAATAACGCCGGTAATCAGGGCGAACAGAGCGATGGTGCCGCCGCGCGTCTTCGGCCAGTCAATCAAGCGGACGATGCCTTTGCGAATCGGTTTTGCGTTAGCAATAACGAAGCCGCTGATCATCATCAAGCACATCTGCATGGAAAAGCTTAATAATTCCCAGAATCCTTTTGCATAATCTTCAACCAATCCCCACGGCGTCGAGTCCGTAAAAATCAGTGCCAGTACGAAGACGAATACGGTCAGCCCCAATACGAATACCATGGAGTCGGGAATATAGTTTAAGCTGAATTCTATAAACTTATCGGTAATCGTCTTCTTCTGTGCGTTTTGCGAATTTGCTTGCGCCATAATAAGCCTCCTTTATATAATCCGGTATGGCGGGAACCTCATTCTACTTCTTCATACGCCCCGTCATCTTTCGTCCGAGCCCCTTCTCCCTCCAGGACGCCGCCGGCATGGCAGTCAGGGCAGGTCCCGAAGGCGTCGCCGAATTCCGGAATCAAATCGATAGCGTATTTAAATTTCTTGCCGCATTGCGGACAACGATAATACATAAAACAAGGTCCCCATGTCATACCTGTCACACTCCTATTATTTCAGACCCAGGATTTCGCGCGCTTCTGCCGGCGTTGCGACTTCCTTACCGTATTCTTCTACGCAGCGGCGAGCCCTTTCTACGAACTGGCGGTTGCTTTCAGCCAGCACGCCCTTGGCGTACATGACGTTGTCTTCCATGCCGACGCGGAGATGGCCGCCCAAGGCGATGGTCGCGTACATGATTTCCATGGCGCTGTGGCCTACGCCGAAGGCCGACCAGGTAGAGCCCGGGCACAGGGTATCCATCGTTTCCTTCATGAAGACGAGATTCTTAACCGAGCCGGGGATGCCGTTGGCGCAGCCCATGCACATCTGGAAATGGAGCGGCGCTTTCAATACGCCTTTTTTGAGGTAATAGGCGGCGTTGGCGATCATGCCCGGGTCGAAGGCTTCGATTTCCGGCTTGATGTTCAGTTCCTGCATGAGCTGGCCCAGGTCTTCCAGGAATTTCGGCGGATTGAGGAACAAGCCGCTGTTCATCCAGTTCATGGAGCCGCAGTCGTACGACGCCATTTCCGGTTTTAATTCCTTCAAATGGAACTGGCGCGTTTCTTCCGTCGCGTGAAGGTCGCCCGATGTCGTAAGATTCAGGACGATGTCGCAGTCAGGATATTTAGTCTTGATCGTCTGTACCGTTTCACGGAATTTATCGGCACTCATGGTACCGTTGCCTTCATCGTCGCGCATGTGAAGGTGAGCGACGGCAGCGCCGGCCTGCCAGCACTGATAGACGTCGTCAGCAATTTCCTGCGGCGTCAGGGGAACGTTCGGATTATTTTCTTTCTTGGGCCATGCGCCCGTTACAGCTGCAGTGATGATAACTTTGTTTTTCAAATTGCTCATGATATGTTTCCTCCTTAAAATACGCTCTTATTCTTTATCTTTTTTATAAAGCATGTGAATTAAATAGTCGTTCAGCCCCTTGCGTTCTGCTGCGATGGATTCGTCGTCCCATTTGAAGAAGCCTTCGCCGCTCTTGAAGCCCATCTTGTTTTCTTCCTTCATCTTGACCAGCAGGGGCGACGGCGTCGTGTCACTGCACAGATATTTCAAGATGTATTCGTGAATGTTGTAGGTCAAGTCCGTGCCGACCAAATCGGAGTTAACCAACGGCGGCAGCTGGGGCAGGCGGAGGCCGAAGCTGTATTTAACGGCTTTATCGACCGTTTCGGCGTCGGCAATCCCCTGTTCGACGATATAAATCGCTTCTCTCCACAGGGCGTGCTGCATGCGGTTGGCAATGAAGCCCGGCACGTCGCGCTGGCAGATAACCGGCTTTTTGCCTACTTTTTCCAAAATGTCGTATACCTGCTGGGCTACTTCGTCAGACGAGCCGTTGGCTTTGACGACTTCTACCAGGGGAATCAGCGTTGCCGGATTCCAGAAATGGGTGCCGACGAAGCGTTCTTTGTGCTTGACGCGGGCGCTGATTTCCGTCGGGCTCATGACGGACGTATTGGTGCAGAAAATCGTGTCGGGACGGCACATGATTTCCAGCTTTTCGAAGACCGACTGCTTCAATTCCATGTTTTCAAATACGGCTTCGACGACTAAATCCGTCTTCTGGCACAATTCAGGGCTCAAATCCGTCGTAAAGCTGATGCGGCTCAGCTGCTGTTCTGCCGTGTCGGCATCGACGATGCCCTGATCGACAAAGGACATCATTTCCTTGCGGACCTGGCCGAGAACATCGTTGTCGGCGATATCATATAAAACGATGGAATATTCCGGATTGCGGGAAAATACCTGGGCGATGCCCCGGCCCATCAAGCCGGCGCCGTACACTAAAATCTGTTTTACTTCCATAATGCGTATTGCCTCCTTGAATTTCGATTTGAAAATATATATGAAATTTTCATGCCATATATAAAGAGGCGCAAAACAGCCATTTTTCCATCGTTACAGTGTAAAATGCCTTTACACTCCATTTACACTGTAAAAGCCCTTTACACTTTTCACGCAAGCAAAAGCCAGTACCGGCAGATGATACAGGTACTGGCTTTTTCATTTCGTCACTCAAAATTTCGTTTATCGATGCCATACTCCTTGACGCGCTTGTACAAGGTCGGCCGGCTCATCCCAAGCCCCTTCGCCGCATGGGACATATTTCCCTTATATTCCCTCAAGGCCGCTTCGATCCGTTCTCTTTCATGCCGCAGCAGCCCGCCTACGGCCAAGGGCGCTGCAGCTTCTTCGGCTCCCTTCCCAATGGCGTCGGGAATATCTATCAGCGTGATGTAGTCTCTTTTACATAATATGACGGCCCGTTCCATCACGTTTTCCAGTTCCCGGATATTGCCTGGCCACCGGTAGGCGTGAAAGGCCCGAAGCACGTCTTCCTCTATGTCGGCGACGTGCTTGTCGTAAATTTTATTATAAACAGTCAGGAAATACCGGGCAATTTCCTCTATGTCCCGGCCCCGTTCCCGCAGCGGCGGCAAGGGAATGGTAAACACGTTGAGGCGATAGTATAAATCTTCGCGGAAAGTGTGGTTTTCAATGCACTTCCGCAAGTCCTTGTTCGTAGCCGATATGATGCGGACGTCAATCTGTATGGGCTTCGCGCCGCCGATGCGCGTCACTGTCTGCGTCTGCAGCACGCGCAGCAGCGTCACCTGGACGTCGTAGGGCATGTCGCCGATTTCGTCTAAAAACAAGGTGCCGCCATTCGCCAGCTCAAACTTGCCCGGATGCCCCTTCTTATCGGCGCCGGTAAAGGCGCCCTTTTCATAACCGAAGAGCTCGCTTTCTATGAGGGTCCGCGGGATGGCGCCGCAGTTAATCGCCACAAAGGGGCCATTCCGCCGGCTGCTGGCGTTGTGAATGGACTGGGCGAACAATTCCTTCCCCGTTCCGCTCTCGCCGGTAATTAAAATCGACGGATTATGGGCCGCCCCTAGTTCGGCGATGGTTTTCACCTGGCGAATCGCGTCGGACGAGCCGATAATGTCGTCGAAGCTGAACGTCGGCTCGGCATAGATCATCTTGGTCGCATTCAGATGGGCTTCGGTCTGCTTCGACAGGGTAATAATATATTCCTGCTCTTTTTCGCCGATATTGATGCGGCGGATATAGCAGTACAGCAGGTAGTTCCGTTTGTAGACAAATCGGGGCAACCCGAGCTGACCAGCTCGTAGCAGTACGTTTCGCCGTTCTTCGTATTGGCGGCGATTTTATCCATAGACAGCTTCGAGTCAAAATACGGGCAGACGTTCGTCCCCGGCACATCCTTCAAGTCCTTCTTAATTCCCAGCAATTTCACAGCGCCTTCATTGATGACTTTGACGGTTCCCTCTTCATTACAGTAAATGATGCCCGTCTTAATGCTGTCCAGCGTCGTATACAGCCGGGAGTTTACTTTTTTTAGGGATTGACTCATAGCGTACAAGCGCTTCGTCGCTTTTTCCAATGCATACTGCTTGGAAATGGCTTCCGCCGCGATGACGGCCAATCCCAGCGTATGCAGATGGGAATACCACCAATGGCCCGATACGGCGATAAAGCCTAAAATCTCCTTCGTCTCTGGGTCGACGATAGGGCAGGCGCCGCCGGCCAGGTTGTCGTCAATAGACGAGGCGTGCTCCGTCGATACCAGGATAAAGGGCTTTTTATACGTAAAGACCAAGTGAAACAGCCCGCCGTAGGGCGCGTCGCTTCCCCGATTGGAGCCTTCGATCAGGCCTGTCGCCGCCAGCTCCTTCAGCATCGTATCCGACCCTACCAGCTTTAAGATGACGCCGTCGCGATCCAATAGGGTAATCCAAAAGGTGTCGTTCTGCAAAAACGTATACAGACGCTCCATATACGGCACGGCAATGGCCAGCAGCTCTTCCTCCTTCTGCGTGCGCAGGTACAGGTCCGTCACGACGGGCTTTTTGAAATCCGGCGTGCGGTAGCCCCTGTCGTAGGATACCTTCCAGCCATGTAAAATTTCCTCCCGCACGTCTGTAATGCCGTC
Source organism: Megasphaera stantonii (assembly GCF_025567065.1). Taxonomy (NCBI): domain Bacteria; kingdom Bacillati; phylum Bacillota; class Negativicutes; order Veillonellales; family Veillonellaceae; genus Megasphaera; species Megasphaera stantonii. Next base: position 22,720 of record NZ_JAOQKD010000007.1, on the reverse strand, counting down.
AAAGCTGCCGCTGGCAAAAAATTTCGCCCGCATATTGCCGACATGGAGAATATGCTGCGGATTAAATAGATTCTTTATATCTAATTTTATCAACTGTCTCGTCACGCTCCTCTATCCGACAAATTACCGTTATTTCATATATAGTATTATACCATTCCTTTCGGCCATTGACTGCATTTTTGCCCTTCATACCGTCAAATATATGTCCAATTTTATGAAAAGACCTTTCACATGACAAAAAACGCCCCGATAGGAAATCATGTCTTGGCGATTTCCTATCGGGGCGCTGCGTATTTACTTATCTATTCAAGATCATTAGTCGGCGCTGATGACTTTGCCGGGGTTTAAAATCCAGTTGGGGTCGATCGCCCGCTTGATAGACTTCATCAGTTCCAGTTCTACCGGGTCGGTGTATTTTTCCATGTAGTCGAGACGCTTAAAGCCGATGCCGTGTTCGCCGGACAAGCGGCCGCCTAAGCCGTATACGTATTTATAGGCGACGTCGCGGAATTCTTCCAGCTGTTTTTCCCATTCTTCATCGCTCATATCGCATTTCAGGATTTGGAAATGGAGGTTGCCGTCGCCGGCATGAGCCAGGCAGAATACGCGGAAGTCGTATTTCTTGCTTTCTTCGACTAAGGACTGAATGCAGTCGGCAATCTTCGTGACCGGTACGACCAAATCTTCCGACGTGGCGACCTTGGAGAACACGCGGGTGCTTTCCAGGCAGTTGCGGCGGACTGTCCACACTCTGTCGTCGGCTTCTACGACGTCCGTTGCGCCGCAGGCTTCGCAAATGGCCGCCAATTTTTCCATCTTGTCGTCCAATTCGTCTTCATTGAACGTTTCGATCGAAATGATATCGTAATAACCGTCTTCATAATGAGGCAAGCGCAGGTCGCTGTAATCGCTGGCGCTGCGGACGAAGTTGTTGTCCATAAATTCGACGGACGTCGGATTGAGGCCGGCCTTGATTAAGTTCGGCACCAGGGCCGTAGCTTTGCCCAGATCGGTAAAGACGGCCAATACGTCGAGGCGGTACGGGCACAGGGGGACGAGCTTCAGCGTCGCCTTCGTAATAATGCCAAGTGTGCCTTCCGAGCCGATAATCAGCTGATCCAGGCAAAAGCCTGTCGAGCATTTTTTCAAGGGTGCACCGAGATTGGCAATCTTGCCGTTCGGCAGAACAACTTCAATAGCGTATACCTGATGCCGGGTCGTACCGTAGCGCACGGCTTTGTTGCCGCCGGCGTTGGTAGCCAGGTTGCCGCCGATGAGGCAGCTGTCGGAGCTGCACGGGTCGCCGGCGTACAGCAGGCCTTTGGACTTAGCCAAATTTTGGATATCGATCGTACGCACGCCTGCTTCGACAACCATGTACATACCTTCTTCATTGACTTCCAAAATGCGGTTCATCCGTTCCATCAGCAGGACGATGCCATGATATACCGGCACGGCGCCGCAGCTGACGCTGGTGCCGGCGCTTCGCGGCGTAACGGGAACGTTGTACTTGTTGGCGATCTTGACGATTTCGGCCACTTCTTCCGTATTGGCCGGCAGCACGACGACTTCCGGCGTGCGCCAATACGACGGCGCCAGGCTTTCGTCAGATTTATACACGTCTAATACGTCGGGCGCCGTTTTGACGTATTTTTCCCCGACGACGTCCTGAAGAGCCTTGACGACTTCTTCTGTAACCGGATTATATTGTTTCATAACTAACTGCATCCCCTTTTTTACGATATACTGCAACTTCCGTTTCTGCAGCTGCAACAAATCAGTTGAATATGCTTATTATAATACAGGCCGTTTCATTTGTCTTGCCTTGCCCAGAAAAAGACTATACAGTTTTATCATTCCTAACCATGAGCTTTATGCATAAATTATGAGTAAAACGTATAACCCGAAGCAGCTTGCTTCGGGTCAGCCCGTCTGTCTTATTTCTGCAGTACCGGGAAGGTAGCCGACGCGTGCCCCATGACGGTCACCGTATAGTCGTCCTTCCCTTCCCGCTTCAATTCTTCCTGCGCCATAGCCCAGGCTTCTTCCAGCGTCGCCGCCGGAATCTGGCCGCTCTGGCGGATGATATCAAAGTTTTCCGGCCGGGTAACGACATATACCTGCTTCATGGAATTGATGATGCACCGCGATTTAAAGGCCACGAAGGCGGGAATCGAAAAATCGGCGCGCAAATCCCGTTCAAATTCTTCCATGTTGCTGCGGAAAAACCAGTTCGTAAAAATAGCCGGTTCCTTAATGTCCGGGCAATCTAAGGTGAAAATCATAATGCCGCCGGGCTTCGTCGCAAAGACGGAGTTCATATGGGCCTTCATGCTCTGATACAGGTTCATATCCTTAGGATATCCGCCGGCCGAACCGATGGTGACGTCCGACAGCTCCTGAATCGGCACACTGGCAATGCGCAGTAAGTCTTCACAGCCCTTTTCCCACGCTTCATGCCAATGGCCGCCTACGACTTCGTATAACTCTCCGTCAGCCGTAAACACCGTATTGACCAGATAGGCCGGGTTCAGCATTTCCGCCGCCTGACGCATGTCGTCATGGAGGGGGTTGTGTTCCAGCAGGCTCGTTTCGCACAACGGGTTGCAGCCGCCGCCAACGTCTTCCGTCAAGGCCATGGCGTGATTGCGCATGATCGTGTCGTATCCGGCAATACCGGGCAGCACGGCCTTTCGGCCGCCGCCGAATCCAGCCATGGGATGGAAGGACACGGAGCCGGTCAAAATAACCTTATCGGCCTTAACTGCTTCGGCGTTGATATATACGTCGTTTCCATAGGTCGTCGTGCCGATGCAGGTCAAGGCCTCGTCGTTGCGGCAGTCGTGGTTGACGATGCGCAGGCGTTTCGCCATCTCCTGGCCGCAGACGATGGCGTCTTCTTCCGGCGTATGAGCCCGATGGGTACCCTGGGCTGTAATGACGGTGATCTGCTCATCCTTTACGCCGATGGAGTTCAATTCCTCCACGATAACTGGCAGCATGACATCCGTATGGACCAGGCGGGTAATATCGCTGACGATGATGGCCACGGTATCGCCGGCCTGGATGATGTCGCGCAGGGGCGCGCTGCCTACAGGCTGGCGCAGAGCCTGACGTACTGCGGCCTGTTCATCGGCGGCGACGGTTACGTCGTTGCCGTGCAGGTCGTATAACATATGGCTTTCTTCCAACGAAACGGTTTGTGTCCCTTTGCCGCAGGGAAGCGAAAAAGTTTTCATGCACATATCCCCCTTATATAACAATAATTAACTAGCTTTCCTCATATATCTGTAAATAAATTCCATCGTCCCATGTATAACGCGACTAAGGAGCGCACCAGAAGCAGTATGAATAAGACGATGGTCAGCACGCACAAAAAATGTTCGTACTCGTCCATATTTTTCTCTTTATTTCTGACCAAGCTGACAAAATGCACAAACGAATGCAACATACTATCGCCCTCTTTACCGGCCTCGGCCGTTACGAATGAGGAAACAATTCATGAATCTGACGAGCCGACTCTTCGTCCTGTCTGATGCCCTTGAGCAGGGTCTTTTCCGAATTTTCCATATGCTTCTTTGCTACCTTGCGGGCCATGGCGCTGTTATGGTTGGCAATGTTTTCCACCATCTGCCGGTGTTCTTCCCACGTAGCCGCCAGGCGGCCCGGATAATGCATGGATATGGAGCGGAAGCGGAGCATCTGCTCTCTCAGATTATGCAGGATGTCGACGAGGCGCTGATTCCGGCTGGCCTGGTACAGGACGTCATGAAAGCGGACGTCGGCGTCGACGATCTTATCAAAGTCGTCGTGAGCCATGTATTCGTTGATTTCCACCAATATCCGTTCCAGACGCTCCAGCTCGTCCGGCGTGATGCGCTCGGCGGCCAGGCCGGCGGCCAGCTCTTCCAAGGCGCCGCGGATTTCAAAAACCTGGGAAATATCCTTCAGCGAAATATCGGCCACATAGGTGCCGCGCCGGGGCACCATGACGACAAACCCTTCTTGCTCCAATTTCCGGATGGCCTCGCGAATCGGCGTCCTGCTCACGCCCAGCTCCTCGGCCAGGCGGATTTCCATCAGCCGCTCGCCGGGCTTCAGCACGCCGTCCTTAATGGCCTGGCGCAGCACGTCGCTGACGACATCGCGCAACGGTCTATATACGTCTAACTGAATGGGCTCTAATTTATATCCCGTCGTTTTCTTCATATGGCTCGCCATTTCCTTCCACTAACGAACTTATATATACATCGATTCCCCGGTCTTTCGCCTCTGCCGCAACGGCCTGGTATATGTCGCCGGCCGATGCCGACGGCGGCACCAGGGCAAATACGGTGGGCCCGCTGCCGGCCATGAGAGGCCGCAGGCCCTGACGGCGCAGCATAGCACGGCACGTGTCTATCATCGGCACGTCGGGAATGACCAGTTCTTCAAAGGTGTTGCCCATATGGGCTTCCAGCCCTTCAAAATCGGCGGCTTCTACGGCCTTCGCCGCCTCGTCTACGGCTACGCCCTGCAAACGGGGCATCGTGTCGAATAAGGAGTAGGCCTTCCCCGTATAGACCGGCACCGGCGGATGCACGATGAGGACAGGCCGCGCAGGCAGCGGCGGCAGCGGCGTCAATACCTCGCCAATACCCCGGCCCCGCATCGTCCCGCCGCAGACGCAAAAGGGGACGTCGGCGCCGATAGACGCGCCGATGCGGCACAGCTCCTCCGTCGTCAGGCCCAGCCGCCACAAGCGATTGAGCCCCCGCAGCACGGCCGCGCAGTCCGTGCTGCCGCCGGCCAGCCCTGCCGCGACGGGAATGTTCTTTTCGATATGAATGCGAACGCCTTTCGGGCCGCGGCGGTACGGAAGCAGCGCCGCGTACGCTTTATACGCTAAATTCGTCTCGTCGCAGGCCAGCGCCGGATTCGAACAGGTCAGCAAAAATTCATCTGCCTCTTCCAAGCGGATTACGTCGTGCAAGCCGATAGATTGAAATATCGTGTCGATATCGTGGTATCCGTCGTCCCGCCGGCCTGTAATCGCCAGGGCCAAATTAATTTTTCCGCAGCCTATCTCTTCTATCATTCCCAGCTCTCCATTTCGAATGCAAAATGTGCAATCCGTATTGAATTAAAAAATTCCTATGTTATAATGTGAGACAACAACGGCAAACGGCCCTTGTTATCCATTGCCACTGTACATACTGATGCAGCGGCGTTACTTTTAATTATACCGTTTTTTTCTTTATTTTACAATTCTTTCCGCATTTTTACAGGAGCAAAGAACATGAAAACAACACAGGACACATCGCTGAAACAATTGGCAATTCCCTATATTGCCTCCTTCATCGGCTGTCTCATCGTAACCGTCGGCATGAATGCCTTTTTCATCCCCCATCACCTGCTCAGCAGCGGCATCGGCGGCGTAGCCATCATGTTTTACTTCGCCGTGGGCCTGCCTGTCGGCGTAGGTATTTTCGCCCTCAACATACCGATTATGATTGCCTGCTACAAATTCATGGGACGGCAATATACCATCCTCAGCATCGTCGGCACGGCTATCTTCTCCGTACTGGCCGACGCGACGGCCTTCCTTTCAACGTGGGACATCGTCAAGGACCCGATGATCTCCAGCATCACCGGCGGCCTGGTATCGGGCCTGGGATTCGGCATTTTATACAAATACAACGGCAACAGCGGCGGCCTGGACGTCGTCGGAGCCATCGTAAAGAAATACTATTCCCTGGAAATGGGCAACGTCGTCATGGTCATCAACTCCCTCATCCTCGTCGCCGCCGCCTACATGTTTTCCCTGGAAATGGCCGTCCTCACCTTCGTCAGCACTTATATTACGGCCTTCATTACCAACAAGGTCGTCATCGGCCTGAAGCAGCGGAAATCGGTCTTCATCATTTCCAACCACGCGGAAGAAATCGCCAACCTGCTCATGCGCTACATCGGCCACGGCGCGACGTACCTGTACGGCCAGGGCGCCTATACCATGCAGGATAAGCGCATTATCTACGCCGTCATCAAGCTGACGGAAATCGCCAAGATCAAAGAACTGGTCAACAAAATCGACCCGGGTGCCTTCATGATCATCAGCGACGCCTCGGAAGTCGTCGGCCGTGGCTTTACAGGGCCGTCCGTAAAATACCACGATTCACCGGGCGACGCCTTGAAAATGCCTCGAACTAAGAAAAATATGCCGCCGGAATATTAATTCCGGTTCCCTGCGCTGTCTGCCGCACCGTACGGCAGGCAGCGATTTTTTTATTCCGCTCAGCTATTTTCGGTCAGGCAGCAAAAGTTTATCGAAACAGAGTAAGAACGATTTATACAGGAGGAAAAACACAATCCCTGTATCTGCCCAAGCATTCGGCAAACCATCATAGAGACGACAAACTGCCCGTATTGTCCGAAGCCCTGGTCTTGCCGCAGCCTCGCACTGCACAGCGCACAGCCTAGGCCCTCGCCACCGCTCCGGCGGCAATACATAACATAATATAAGCCGTATATAAGCTGTCAGGACGAGCTATGCCAAGCAAAGATGTACCTATTCCCTATATCTTTATGCCGCGCTATATCTCAATGCAAAGGGATACCTTCATCAGGCAGCGAGACATAGGCGGCGGATATCGAGCAGATATCAAAAAAACAGGAACCTGCCGAGGCAGATTCCTGTTTTGCTTATTCAAGTATGTGCTTAGTGAACGAACATGCTCAAGCCGAAGTAAGCGCAGAGGCCAGCGACTACGATATAGATAACGAAGTACTTCGCAATGCTCTGCATAATGACGTTGGCCTGAATGCTCTGACGCAGGCTGTCCGCTTCGCCGCTTTCCACTTTCTTTTCAGAAATATAAGCTTCCAAGGCCGGAGCAACAGCGCCGATGCCGATAGCGATACTCTGCGGGGAGAACATCTTGCCGATGCCTGCGCCTGCGGAGTTCGTAGCTGCGAGCCACATAGCCAAGCCCGTGTCGCCGGGAACCATCTGCGCGGCAGCCGCCGTCTGCAAGGGCCCGAAGAGGACGTTGGCGTTCGTGCCGGAACCGGTGATGAATGCGCCGAGAGCGCCTACGAGAGGAGCAAAGGCCGGATACATGGAACCCGTCGCAGCGACGAGAGCGCCGGCGATTTCAGCGGTCATGCCGCTGTACGTCATCAATTTAGCCGTCATAACAACGCAGATAATCGTAACGTACGTAAATTTCAGGCCTTTGAAGGTATCACCCAAAACGCCGAGCATTTTGCCAAGGCCAGCTTTTTGATATGCGCCGCCGAGGAATGCCGAGAGGAAGATCATGATGCCAGGCGTAGCAACCCATACGAAGGTATAGGGGGAAGCGCCGGGGCCGGCATAAATCTGAACAGACGTCTTAAATGCGCTGAGCGGGCCGTTGATGAACGGGAAGAACTTAGACGTAATGATTAACAACACGAAGATCAAGATAAACGGCATGGTCGCGCTGATACCTTCGCTGGAAGAAATCTGACGAACTTCAGCTTCGACGCGGTATTCCGGATCGTCAGTCTTGAAGATCTTCGCGCAGACGACGATGGAGCCCATGATAATAGCCGACGGAACGATAACGGACAGTTCAGGACCCATAGCCATGTTGATGAGCAATTCCGGAACGGACAGGGCCAAGCCGGAAATCAGGGTCGGCATGAATACGCCTTTCAGGGCTTTCGGGCCGCCGCCCATGATCATAACTACGAAGAACGGGCTTAATGTATTAAGAATAAAGAGCTGAATTGCAATGAACTGGCCCAGGCCGACGGAATCAAGATGCGTCAACGTCGCCAAGGTCGTCGTCGGAATAGCGATAGAGCCGAAGGTCGTCGGAACGGAGTTCGCAACCAGGCAGGCCAGGATAGATTTCAGCGGATGAAAGCCGAGGCCGACCATCATAGCCGCCGGAATTGCAACGGCCGTACCGAAACCAGCCATGCCTTCCATGAAGGCGCCGAAGCCCCAAGCCAAGAGGAGGGACAGGATACGCATATCCGAGCTTACGGACGTCAGCATCGTCTTAATCGTTTCCATAGCGCCGGTGCGGACGACGAGGTTATACGTGAAAATAGCCGACGTAATAACTAACAAAATAGGCCAGATAGCCAAGGCAACGCCTTCCAGCGCGCCTGTTGCCATGATGCCGGCTTCCTTACCGAAGGGCACGACGGCGACGATGAATGAAATAATTGCTGCAACCCCGCAGGCTTTCCATGCCGGTACTTTTAAAATGGACAAGGCAACGATAAGCCATAACAGCGGCAGTACTGCCAAAAATACCATCATAATCCAAATTCACCCTTTCATACATAAAAACAGAAAACATTACGAATGCCGCATACTCCAACAGCATTCAGCATACAATATTACTTTGCGCTCCTTTCCTTTTAGTATTGTAAAGAATAACCTTTGTTATTATTATAATGCATGTATCGAATAATGCAACATACTATTTAATTATTGCAAGCAAAAAAATTTGCTATTCCTTTCGCTCATCTGTTTATCCAGGTTCTCTTAATATTTTTAACTTTTTCATTTAATATCTTACTATTTTCTGAATCTTTTCGCAAAGCGAAATATTTCCCCCATTTTCATCTATCGCACATTCGATATAAGCATACCGATTTATTCCACTTTTTATATTTCTAAGTATTTAATCGTATCATTTTTACTATGCTTTTTTTACATATATCCTTGACTCCCCTTCCCACAGCAAGGTAATCTATAGGCTGCCGCAGAAATTCCTGCAAACAGGCAATACAAAACTGAAAAAGTATGGTATAATAGGATGCAATCCGGAAGTTCTTTCAAAACATACGGAAAAGACTATACCAAGGAGGATGTATCATGGCAGAAATTACAAAAGATACAGGCATCATCGAAGCGGTTCAGAAATACCCCCAGATTCTCGAAGTATTCCAGCAATACGGTCTGGGCTGCGTCGGCTGCATGGCCGCCCACTTTGAAACGATCGGCCAAGGCGCCGGCGCCCACGGCATCGACGTAGACGCTCTCATCGCCGATCTCAACGAATGCATCGCAGCGAAGGGCTAATATCTTTCACATCATACACAGTAAAAAATAGGCCGCAGGCAGCGCGTCGAAGCGTTGTCCTGCGGCTTATTTCATGCGGAACGGCGGTATAGACGCCGTTTTATTTTACTTTGACAAAGCGAAAATCCTGATCTGCCTTCGGATACTTCGCCTTATCCACTTCGCTCATGAAATCCTTCAGCGGGCGGGCGTAGGTCTTCATCGTATCCTGCAGCGCTTTATAGATGACGAACTTTTCACCTGTTTCCGTATGCTCTGCAATCGTAATGATTTCGTACATATTATTTTTAAAATGACGCCATATTTCATGGGCCTGCGGTAAATCTCTCATGAGTCTGAACCCCTCCTGCGCATATCTGATGTTCCTGCCGAATCTCATGTCCGGCATATTTTCTAAATCTGCCGTATCATTATACCATATTTCCATTAAAATGTCGTAAGCTCGTCGAAAATTTTTTCTGCATAGGTATCGGTCATGCCGGCGATATAATCGATGCAGGCCAGCCGGTAGTCTTTTTCATCGTCGGCGATGCGGTACATCACAGCGTTTCCAAAGGCGTTGCCGAATTTATCCCGGCTGGCTACGGCCCGGCCAATATCGGAATACTTCTTCATGCGCTCCAAAAAATGTTTTCCTAAGGTGGGATAGTCCTGGCGCAGCCGTTCCAGCTCCTGAAGCGTATTGCCGCCGGCATAGCACGCCTTCAAAATGCCGTAAATCGATTCCAGAATCAGCCTGGCGTAGGCATGGTATACTTCCAGACGCTTGCTGCGGTAAATGTACTCGTAGTTGAACTTCATGACGTCGTCCATGAGCTTCAGATGGGACTCTGAAAGCACCAGCCCCTTCTCCGGAGTGCTTTCCCGGCAGATATCCGTAATCAGGGGATACATGATCGACGTATTGGTCAGGGATTGGAGATGGGCGTGAAGCTGCTCGTTCAGCCGCTGCTTCAGCTCGGCCAGGGGCTTGCCGTCTTCCGTCAGGATGCGCAGGCGCACGGCGTCTTCAATATCTCTGCCCAGATAGGCGATTTTATCAGCAATTTTGACGACGCATCCTTCCCAGGTATAGGGCTCATATTCGTTAGGACGGGTAATCGACTCCAGAGGGACGACATGTTCCCGAGGGCGCAGCACCGTCTGCCGCACTTCGCCGCAGTGATTGATAATGCCGTCGCGGACAGCGTAGGTCAGCATCATGTTTTTCATTTTCCCGGCTGGGTCCAGCAGCGTTTCCATATCGTCGACGACGCGGAGGCCCTGCCGTTCGTGCCAAAACGTCTCTCCCAGCTCGGCCTGGCTGATGCGGCTCAATACCCGTTCTCCCAAATGGCCGAAAGGCGCGTGGCCCAGGTCGTGGCCGTTGGCAATGGCGCTGATGAGCTCCGTATTCAGCCCCAAATACCGGCCGATGGTGCCGCTTACGGACGCGACGTGATTGACGTGCTCAATGCGCGTGCAGATATGGTCGTTTTTCGTCGTAAAAAACACCTGGGTCTTGTGCTTGAGGCGGCTGTAGGCCGTCGAATGAAGAATACGCGTATAATCGCGGCCAAATTCCGTGCGGAAATCTCCTTCGCGCCGATACAGGCTGCCTTTGCGGCTGATGGCAATCTGCCAGTTCGGATGATGCTCGTCCATGCGTACAGAAGCAAAGGCCTTTTCCATCGTTTCACTCCTTTCTTGAAGCTGCAGCCGGATTCCAGAAAGCTTTATAGCTTCCGCAATTCCCGGATAGAAGCCTGGGCCTGTTCAACATCGATGCGGTCGCTTTCCTTTTCGGCTACGTCCACGCCCAGGCGCTGCTTGGCCTCCTTTTTAATCAGCTTGTACAGGCCGGCGGGAAAATCGGGAACAGTCGTCGTGACGCCGCGGGGAAAGACGGCTTCTTTTTCCAGGGTGTAGCCTTCGGGATAGCGCCGCGACGCCCGGGGATGATACATGTCCAGATACAAGTAGTCGACGACCTTTCCGCTGACGTTGACCAGCTCAAATTTGTCGACGCGGCCGATCGTTTCAACCTTGTGAAAAAACACCATCGAGCCAGTGCTGCGCAGGCGGAGGCGCGACAAGTAGGTCATTTCGCCGAAGGGGCCGTTGACGGGTATGGGATTGCCCATATCGTGGCCAAACCGGCCGCTGCCCTGGGAAAGGACGTCGCAGTCTTCTCCTCCTTCTACTTCTGCTTTTAATGCCGGCGGCAGCGTTTCGTTCTGCAGCTGCGCCGAGTTAAACAATTTCAGCGCGTCGTCGTACATCTTTTCGCTGCGCGTCCTGTTTATATCTGATTTTACCAAAGCGTCAAAAAATCCCATGCTGATAAATTCCTCCTATATTACCGCTTATGGTGTTTATTATAGTATGCTTCTCCCCGTCTGTCGAGCTCGCCCCATATGAAAAATCACCTGCCGCGCGTACGTGCGGGCAGGTGAAAGGGCACATGGATTAAATATTGATTTCGTTCTTTTCCCGGTAAATAACCCAGTTGGCAATATTGTTGGCATGGTCGGCCATGCGTTCAATATATTTGACGATCAGCACGTAGGTGACGTACTGCTTGGAATTCTGGGAATCCTTGTTCATCTGTTCGGAAATTTCTTCCATCAGATGGGTAAAGGCTACGTCGACGACGTCGTCCTTATCCTTCATCAGATCGGCCTGAGCGCTGTCTTTGCCCTTGTAGAAATCGAGGACGTCGCTGACCATGGACGACATGACGCCGTACATTTCCCGCAGTCCCGGCGGCGGCGCGATGGGATGGCCCGTATCGGCCAGCAAATGGACGTACCGGCAAATATCCGCGCAGTGATCGGCAATGCGTTCCAAGTCAGACAAAATCTTCAGCGTGGCCATGAGACTGCGCCAATCGGCGGCTACAGGACTCTGGGTCATGCTGATGGTCAAGTCCATGCGCATGCATTCCCGTACCTTTTCGTCGATTTCCGTGTCGCCGTTATACACTTCGTCGGCCAATTCGACGTCAAAGGTTTCCAAGACCTTCCAGGTCTTATCGATGGCGGCCTCGATGCTGAGTCCCAGAGCAGACAGCTCTTGGTTCAGCACCTTCATAGAATTTTCATATGTTTGTAACATGCTTAACCTCCTATTAGCCGAAGCGGCCCGTGATGTATTCTTCTGTTTTCGGATTCGACGGATTGGTAAACATGTCGACCGTGTTGTTGTATTCGATCAACTCGCCCAGGAGGAAGAAGGCCGTCTTGTCGGAAATACGACGGGCCTGCTGCATGCTGTGCGTTACGATGACGATGGTATATTTTTCCTTCAATTCCAGCGCCAGGTCTTCGATCTTCTGCGTAGAAATCGGGTCCAGGGCCGACGTCGGTTCGTCCATGAGGATAACCGACGGATTGGCTGCCAAGGTACGGGCGATGCACAGACGCTGCTGCTGGCCGCCGGACAAGCCTAAGGCGCTCTTATGGAGACGGTCCTTCATTTCGTCCCAGCAAGCAGCGGCGCGCAGGCTTTTTTCAACGATTTCTTCCAATTCTTTTTTATTAGAAATACCCTGGATACGCGGCCCATAGGCAACGTTTTCAAAGACACTCTTCGGGAACGGCGTCGGCTGCTGGAATACCATGCCTACGCGATACCGCAGAGCCAGGGGATCGACTTCTTTAAAGATATCTTTGCCTTCAAACAGAACCTTGCCTGTAATACGGCAGCCTTCTACCCAGTCGTTCATGCGGTTCAGCGTCTTAAGGAACGTCGATTTGCCGCAGCCCGACGGCCCAATGAAGGCCGTAATTTCGTTTTTATTTATCTTCATGGAAATATCCTTCAGCGCCTGCGTCTGGTCATAGAATAAATCCAATCCCGTTACGTCAAAGGTTGCTTCCGTCAATTTTGCGCTTTCTTTTTCCAACTCACGAGTAGCTACAACATCCTGCGAAGCTTCTTTCTGCTGCGCTGCGCCATAGCCGGACAAGGTTGTCGTCAATTCTGCCATTATTTATTTCCTCCCATTTTCTTATCAATACGCCAACTCATATACCGCGCAGCCAAGCTGAACGATACGACGAGAATCATCAAGATAGCCGAAGACGTAGCAGCCTGCTGCGCAGCGTCGGCATGCAGCGCTTCCGTCCGAAGAGCCCAGATATGCAGAGCCAGGGTTTCACCGGGGCGGAAGGGATTCAGCGGACAAGACGTAGACGTAATGTCCCAGTTGGACCAGTTAATATCCGTCGACATACCGGCAGTAAACATCAGCGCGGCGGCTTCGCCGAATCCGCGGCCGGCGGCCATGATAAGACCAGTCATGATGCGGGGAAAACAAGCCGGCAGCAGTACGCGCCAGATCGTCTGCCAGTGGGATGCGCCTAAGCCGAGACTGCCCTGACGATAGCTGTCAGGAAGATTGCGCAGTGCGTCTTCCGTTACAGACGTGACCAGAGGCAGCGTCAAGATCGATACGGCCAGAGAGCCGGCGAATAGATTCCACTGCGAACCAGTCATAACGATAAATACTAGATAACCGAACAAGCCGACGACAATAGATGGCAGCGAAGCTAAGGTTTCAACAGCCATTCGAACCCAGTGGGTAATGCGGCCTTTTTTTGCATATTCAGCCAGGTAAATCCCAGCGGGAATACCCGTAATGGTACTGGCAATCAGCGCCAGGAATACCAGATATAATGTATTAAAGAACATGTTGCCCATGCCGCTTCCCGTAAAGGACAGCATTTCCGGCGTCATGCCGCTGAAGCCTTCGACAATAACAAACCCAACGAAGGCCACGAGCAGTACGACGGCAAATCCGGCGCCGCACAGAAACAGGCTGGTCATGATATTGTCCATTTTCTTTTTGGACTGTACACTAGTCATATATTATTTGCCTCCTTTTAAGCTGGAAGCTGCATTGAGCTGATGAATCAGGAAAATAAACAGGAAGGACAAGAGGAACAGGATAAGAGCCATTGTCCACAGCGCCGCACTGTATTCGCCGCCTTCCATAGCCCCGCCCATATCAGCGGAAATAGCCGTCGTCAAGGTGCTGGCCGGCAGGAATAGCGACGTCGGAAAGACCTTCATCTGGCCGATAACCATCGCAACAGCTAACGCTTCGCCGAGAGCACGGGCCAGACCGAGGATAATGCCAGTAAAAATGCCGCCCTTGGCTGCTGGAAGCACTACATGAGCAATAGTTTCCCAACGCGTAGCGCCCAAGCCGTACGAAGCTTCACGCCATGATTTCGGCACTGCCGCCATTGCGTCGGCTGCCATGGTCGTAATCGTAGGAAAAATCATGATGGCCAGCACAATGCCTGCCGCCAATACAGAAAAACCAAAGGGCATAGGGAAAATGCTGCGCAGGAAGGGAATCAGTACCGTCATGCCTACGAAGCCGTAGACAACGGAAGGAATCCCCGTAAACAATTCAATAGCCGGCTGAATAAGGCGGCGCGTCCGGGGAGACGCAATTTCCGTCATGAAGATCGCCGACGAAATACTTAAAGGCAGGGTAATAATCAGCGCCAACAAACAGGTCACGAGGGAGCCGGCCAGGAACTTGGCCGCGCCGACCTGGCCGCCGCCTTCTGCCGTATCGCTCGGATTCCATTCGCCGGAGAATAAGAACTCGCCGACGCCATGTCCAAACAGGAAAAAGGTATCTGTACCCTTTATAAAGAGAAAGGCCCCAATGAGAAACGGCACCAGTGCCATACCGATGCCGCATACTGTAATGAAGGTCCGGGCTGCTTTCTCGCTTCGGTGGGCTCTAGAGACCGCCGCTTCGATTGCATTCATTACATTCCCTCCGTGTGATTAGTGAACTTCTTTTGTCTGCATCTTGGAGCTTACGCCGTAGCCAAGTTCTTCAATGCGCTTGCCGTATTCGTCGCCCATAATGTATTCAAGGAAGGCTTTAACGGCAGCTTTCGGTTCTTTGCTCGTGTAGATGTGTTCGTAGCCCCATACGGCATATTTACCGCTGTATGTATTTTCCAGCGTCGGTTCTACGCCGTCGATGGACAGAACATCTACGCTCTTGTCGTTAATGAGGTAAGGAAGAGCTACGTAGCCAATAGCACCGGGGTTCTGCGCTACGCTCTGGATAAGAATACCGGAGTTATCCGTTTCGAGAGATTTGTTGTCTGCTTCTTCTGCACCGTTGATCGCGTACTGTTTAAAGAGAGCTCGCGTACCGGAAGTTTTCGGACGAGTTACGAGGACGATCGGTTTGTCCGGGCCGCCGACATCTTTCCAGTTTGTAACTTTAGCCGTGAAGATATCCTGAAGCTGCTGACGAGTCAGGTTCTTAACGCCTACGTCTTTATTGACGATGGTAGCGACAGTCATAACGCATACTTTATGGTCTACGAGCTTTTCAGCTTTCGCTTTGTCGAGTTTCGTTTCAGCCGGTACGTCGGAGTTGCCCATGTCTACGGAGCCGTCGGAAACCTGTTTCAGGCCCGTGCCGGAACCGCCGGCGTTTAAGGTAATCGTTACGTCTTTGTTATTAGCTTTGAACTTTTCCGCAGCATCTTTTACCAAAGGAAGCAATGCAGAAGAACCAGAGCCGGTAATGCTGCCAGATACAGCCGCCGTATTCGAGCTGCTTTCGCTCTTCTGTTCGCCGCCGCAGCCGGCTGCGCTGACAACCATCATTGCCGCTAATGCAGCAAGAACTAACTTTCTCAATTTCATATTAAGATCCTCTCCTTTTGTCAAGTACAAGTTTATGAGTGCTTCTTGCTTGATACGTACTTATCCTAACAAAGGTATGTAAGGTTACAATGTAGACAATGTAAAGTTTTGTAAAATTTACAAAAGCAGACATCTTTTGCAAAACAGGCAACCTAATAGAGAATTCTGGCCAGTAAAAAAGCGCCCGAAAGGGCGCTCTTTCATTCAATATCGTATTCTATTTCTTCTCTAGTCTTCTTTATTACTGGCAGCGTCGACGCGGCATAGGGCATGAGGGCTATGGTGTAGTCCTCTTTTCCATCTTCCGCCAATATGGCGTTTGCCGCCTGCCAGGCTTCTTCCAGCGATTCGACGGGAATTTGGCCGCTTTGTTTCATGATGTCAAAGTTTTTTCTCTCCGTGACGACGAACACTGCCCGCATGGACTCGATGATTTCCTGCGTCTTATAGGCGGAAAAGGCGCCAATGGTGAAGTGCTGCCGCAGATCCTGCTCAGCTGCAGATGTATCACGCCGGCCAAAAGCTTTGGCAAATTCCGGCGGTTCGCTTATGTCGGGGCATTCCATGACTAAAATCATAATGCCTCCCGGCTTCGTCGCAAAGACGGCGTTCATATGGGCCTTCGTGGCCTGATAGAAATTGATATCCTTCGGATATCCTCCGGCCGAAGCAATCGTCACGTCCGCCTTTTGAGGAATTGCAACGCTGTCGGCGGCCAGCAACAGCCGGCATCCATCCTGCCAGTCCGTCAGCCAATGGCCTGCCACGACGTCGATGACTGCGCCGTCAGCACCCAGCACCGTATTGACCATAAAATCAGGCTCAATAAACAACGTCCCTTCCACCATGTCTTCGTGCATAGGATTGCCTTCCAGCCGTGCCGCGTCGCAGCATCGGTTCCGCCCGCCTATATCTTCCGCGTTCAAGGCCAGGGCGTGGTTCCGCATAATCGTATCGTATCCAGCCAAGCCAGGCAGAACGGCCTTTCGCCCGCCGCTGAAGCCGGCCATGTCGTGAAACGAAATGCCCCCCGTAAGGATGACCTTATCGGCTTCTACAGCCAGCCGATTCAGATATACGGCATTCCCCTCCGGCGTCGTTCCGACATAAGCCAGCTGCGTTTTGTCCCGGCAGTCATGCTGCACGACGCGCAGTCTGTTTGCCCAAGAGCCGCATATTTCCGTCAGCTCCCGCTTTGTCGCCGGCCGGTGCGTCCCTAAGGCGACGAGCAGCGTAATCTGTTCATCCGCCACGCCGATGGTATGGAGCTCGCCGATGACGGCGTCCAGCATCTGCGGCGTATATACCATCCTCGTTCCGTCGCTGACGACGATGACGACCTTTTCATACGGCGCGACGCGTTCTGATAGTGCGTCCTTCGGATATACCCTGCGCAGCGCCTTCTGCACTGCCTTTGTCACGTCCGCTACAGGCGCCGCCCCAGTTCCCTTCAGCTCGTACGCTACATGGTCTTCCGGCAATACGACGGTTTGAACTCCACGTCCATATGGAAACGTATATTGTTTCATGTATTTCTCCTTATGAATTGCCTGACGGCAAATGAATGATGATTTCAGTCCCGTGATTTTCCTTGCTGCGGAGCGTAATCGTGCCGTTATGGTATTCAGCAATATGCTTGACAATAGACAGGCCCAGTCCGCTGCCGCTTATCTTCCGGGAACGGCTCGTGTCAGCCCGGTAAAAGCGCTCGAACACGCGCTTCTGCTTGTCTTCGGGAATGCCGATCCCCGTATCCTTAACGGCAAAGTCGATATGGTCTCCGCGCTTCCGCACCGACACGTATACATGGCCGCCGGGAAGATTGTACTTGACCGCATTGTCGATGAGATTCATAGCCATTTCCCGCAGCAGTCCCTTATCCCCCAGTACCGTCGCCTGCTCCAGCGTACAGTGAACGGTCACTTTCTTTTCCACCAGCATCGGTTCCATAAATTCGACGATATCCCTTATAATTTCCGGCAGGCACACCGGTTCGCGATGAACCTTTTCCCGATTTTCCTCGATGCGGGTCAGGTGCATGATTTCTTCAATCATGGCCAACAGCCGCTTCGCCTCCTTGCGGATAAGCGAGCCGAAATGGACGACGTCGGCGTCGCTTTTAAACAAGCCTGCCGACAGCACTTCAGCAAACCCGCTGATAGAGGTCAGCGGCGTTTTGAGCTCATGGGACACGTTGGACGTAAATTCGCGGCGCAGCTGTTCCCGATGCTCCTGCTCGGTAATATCATCAATGATAAACAGCACGCCGTAAAATTCTTCATCCTGGTACACCGACTGTACCGTCAATAAATACAGCGACGCGTCTCTGCTGATTTTCCGCTCCAATACGTCGGGAAGATTGGTATGTCCGTGTATTTCATCCCACGGCGCCTCTGCAAAAAACGGCTCCAGCGGCTGTCCGACTAAGGACGAAACGTCCTTTTTCTGCAGGATATCGCCGGCGCAGCGGTTCATTCCCAGGATGCGGTACGTATCGTCTGTCAAGATAACGCCTTCCTGCAAATTTTCCATCATGAGACGCACGATGTTGCGCTGCTGTTCCAAGCTGTGAATCAGTTGGTTCAGGGCCTGGCTCTGGTCGATAATTTTATCTACCAGCGGCCGCAACTCAGCATCGACATGGTACGAAGCGGGAACGGAAATGCCGTTGGGATCTCCAATTTGCCGCATGAGCAATACGGTGCGGCGCAGCGGATTCAAAAGGCTGGCCGTCAGCATGCGGGAAGCCTTGATGCAGGCTACGGCCGCGCAAAGGAGCAGCAGAGCCACAACCGGCAGCAGCGACAAGAAATGGGAATAAATAGATTCCCGTTCCATGCTGAGGCGCAGGATCGTCCCGTCCGGCATTTGTTCCGCCATATAATATAAGTCCCGCGACAAGGTATGGGACTTGCGGACAGCCGTGCCGTAGGCCTCGTTCAGCGCCTCCTGTACTTCCGGCCGGTCGAGATGATTTTCCATCTGCCACTTGTCATACTTCGATTCAAAGCGAATAGTTCCGTCCGGATTGATCCACGTAATGCGCAGGCTGCCTTCGCATCCATCGGCAATTCCCTGCAGGTAAGCTTCCATGTCGTCGTTCTTTTGAATCGTATTCGAAATGACGTTCATGACGACGTGCATTTCTTCCGCAGCCTGGCGCTGCACAGCCTGCCAAAAGAACCATCCTGAAATCAGGACGGTAATGGCCATGCAGGCGAACCCCATGGCAAGAAGGCTGACGTATATTTTCTTTCTCATACGTTTCCGCCAATCACATACCCGACGCCGCGTACAGTGCGGATAATGTGCCCTCCGTCGCCCAGTTTTTGCCGCAAGCTCTTGATATGCATGTCGATAGTGCGGCTTTCGCCTTCATACGTAAATCCCCATACGGCTTCCATAATTTGTTCGCGTTTCAGCACGATGTCTATATTGACCAAAAGATACCGCAGCAGTTCGAATTCCTTGACCGTCAAATGGCATGGCTCGCCGTTGACAGTGACGACGTGTTTTTCGCCGTCGAGGGATACGGGACCGAAAGAATACATGTTGCTTTCCCGTCGCTGCGGCTTGCTGCGGCGCAGGACGGACCGTATGCGGGATATCAGCTCGACGATGCCGAAGGGCTTGCAGACGTAATCGTCGGCGCCGCCGTCCAGCCCGCGGACGATGTCGTATTCGCTGGTCTTTGCCGTCAGCATGATGACCGGAAGAGATCGGAGCTGCGTGTCTTTTCGAATTTTATCCAATATTTCCGTGCCGCTTTCTCCGGGAAGCATGATGTCCAGCAGCACCAGAGCCGGTACGCGCTGCTGCACAGCCTTCCAGAATTCCTTGCCGTCGGCAAAGGTTTCTACTTCAAAATCCTGGCTGCGCAAGGCGTACCCTACGAGTTCACGTATATTTTCATCATCTTCGACACAATAAATCAACGCCATGTTCTCACATCCTAATCTGCATATAATGGTATTCTATTCTTTATATTATACATGCAAAGCATCGTTTTCCTCATAGGTTTTCTGTAAAATATAGGTAAAAAAGAACTGCGGCGTCACGCTCTGTCCGCCGCAGTTTATACATCTGCTAGAATCTGAAATCCTTGGGTATAACTTCAAGATCCCATTCATCCTCAACTTCTTTATACGTAATAATCGCTGTAAAAGAATGGAGATCCCGCACCCAGGTATAGTTGCGGTCCGAAATATCTCCGCTGTCTAAATTCTTGGCCAAAGAGAAAATAATCGTATCGCGAGGCGTCAAGATATATCCGACAGAAAACCCTTTCTGCCGCGGATCGTCTATCGTATCAAACCGATACGGCGTAAATCCGCTGACGTTGTGCTTTTTATACCAAAAGCTGGTCCACAAGCGGTCGTTGATGCTCTGGCTGAGCACGACGCCCCAGTACGGATCGCGGCGTTCCGCATCCTTTACAGAATACCAGTCCCTGCGGTATCCCGAAAAGAACCGAATATTGGCCCGTTTCCACAACGGAAGGGGACGATGGGTAATCTCCGCGCGGAAGCCCCGGTGGGAGCCTGTTTCCTGCCCGTCTTCCGACCAGCGGCCCCAGCTGGCAGATCCATCGATATAAATACCTGTATCGCCTAAGTAAAGGCGGGGCATAAAGTATTCCAATTCAGGCCACTTCGTCGCCCAGATATTATCGTCGTTATCGCTGCTTTCTTCCGAACCGTAGCCAAAGGCAAAGGTACCAAACTTCGTATATTTTTCAACTTTAGCCGTAGGTTTAAACCCATTCTTAGAAGTCAAAGCATAGCGCATATTAAAAGCTAAATCGCCGCTTTGGTTCAAGGGGATATTCGCATGGCCCCGCACGCCGAAGCCATCGTCGCTGTTATATGTCGGCCGCGGCAATAGCGTAAACAACCACGAATTTCGGTTATCTTCTTCGTCTAACCGTCCTTCATAGTGTCCGTATGTCAGCAAGCAGACGTGCTTAAACCATAGCTTTGTATTTTCAGCCGTAAATTTTTCTCCGGGATAAATGCGGATATCATCGCCGGTAATATAGTAGTCCGGCGTCTTAGCCACGGCGTGAGGCGTCGTAATCAAGCCGTGCTTGACGTAGCCGACGCCGTCGACCATTTCCGCCCCCGTACCGCGGATATACGTGCCCGGCCCGATAAAGCCTTCAATCGTATCCATGCTGGCATCGCCGTCTTTGCTGTTATAAATGATGCCTGTCCCGGAAAGGGCATTCTCACTGGTAAGGTATACGGCTGGTCCCGGCGTATGGTACAACTGATTATTCGTACTGCCTTCAATATAGCTGGTATGCAGCTCGTCCATTCCCTGCTGCAAGTCGACGTTGCCGCGGCCCTGAATATACCCATCTGCGCTGCGTACAACCAGGGAATCAGCCGTCATATGGACAGGCTGCTGCGGCAATACGATATCATACGCTTCCGACGCCGCGTCGAGATCAATGGGAACGATCTCCCCTGCGCCGTCCTGTCCGTCAATGCGGGCCACTTCTGCCATCGTTTCCTGCCCGGTCTTAGAAACATCGCCGCTCCCGTCTGCCGCCCATATGGAAAACGGAAGGAGCGCAGCCAAAATAGAGGCTGTCCACGTTTTATTCATGTACGTCACCTGTCACCTGTTCGTCTGAAGGAGTAATCGTTACTACGACTTCTTCAGATTCGTCGTTTTGATCCTCTGCTTCGCTGTCGCCGCCTAATTCTACCGGCGTCACGTCGCCGTAATATCCCGTTTCATGGGTCGGCTCCGTCGTTTCTGCGTCAGGATATGCCGGCACGACGACGCCGCTGGCAGCCATATCGGCAGTCCGCATGTCATCGGGAGTACCTACTGCTCTAAATCCCATGACTTCGGTATTATCCTTCGCTTCTGCAAGCATTTCCGTACCGACGGGAATATCTACGTCATTGCCATGAACGAATAAGCCGCCTACCAGGCCGACCGGTCCCAGGATAATGGCTCCAGCAGCCGACGCGCCGACGGCTCCGGCCGTCCGTTTATATTCTTCTTTTGTCTTTTCGCCGATAATCAGCGGAACCGGCGTGTTGTCAGCGGCCCGCACGGTATGATAGGTAATTTCAATCTTTCCGTCTTTGCCAAACATGCCCGATTTTCTGGCGTTGGTAATCGTCCCTTCGGCTTCCATGCCGCGGGGAATGGCGACGACATCGCCTACGACGACGTCTTCGCTAACGGCAAAGTGCACTGTATCGCCTTCCTGAGCCGTTTTGGAGTTCAGGGCTTCCAAATTTTTCATTTTGACAATCGTTCCGGCAGGAATCGTAACCGACTGAGACACGTATTTCGTATCTCCCAGCAGGGCCTGGCGCAGGGACAGTACGCGGCCTTTCAACGCGCCCGTAATCACCTTGCCGTCGATGCCTTCTTCCAAGGCGTCAACACGGACCAAAATCGGTTCCTCCGTTACCTGACCAGAATACTGCCACTGCATGAGATTGACTGCCGCTACTAACGACAGGTCCGATCCGGAATTTCCATATACGTCTTTATACAAAGCATTGGTTTTCTCCTGCAGGCTGCCCGACACGGTGGACTGTCCGTTCAGCAGCTTATCCAGAGCCGCCACGCGTTCGTTGAGCGAGCCCGTCTGCGTCGTGCCGTACACAGTCGTTTCCACTTTATCCGCTTTTTCCAAAATTGTATAATCAGCTGCGCCGGCCGTCATAGCGCCGCATAAAGCCATGACCGCCAGCAGGCAGGAAACTTTTTTCTTCCACATGCTTCATTCCTCCTTGTCGTACCCAGCCGCATATAATGACTGTTCGTAGAAAAGCCTTCCCGGCATATGATACATAAGAATACTTATATATCATTATATAAAAATAAGGCTTAAAAAGCAACAATTTGCCCTTATCTGGACAGTGTCAAGTTGTTGTGGGTATATATTTGACAGAAACATCTTGGCATGTAAATCCGGCCTTTTAGTATCTAATGTATATGGTGATATCCACTGTT